>CALMST010000192.1 GCA_937872315.1 uncultured Ignavibacteria bacterium
TTAATACTTAATACTTAATACTTAATACTTAATACTTAATACTTAATACTTAAAACCATTTTGCCAGACAAGATCAAAATAACATTCCCGGACGGATCTGAGAGAGAATTCGACAAAGGAATTTCTTCTTATGATATCGCTGCGTCTATCAGCAGGAAGCTTGCTGATGAGATACTTGTATCAGAGATTAACGGAAAGCTTGTTGATCTGAATGCGCCGGTCAATGAAGACGGGAAGATCGTTCTGCATAAATTCGATTCGGACAAAGGAAAAGAGGTTTACTGGCATACTACTTCGCATTTAATGGCTCAGGCGATTGAAGAGCTTTATCCCGGAGCTAAGTTTGGAGTCGGACCTGCTATAGAGGGGGGATTTTATTATGATATTGATTCGGAAAAAAAGTTTACTGAAGATGATCTTAAAGTTATAGAAGATAAGATAATAGAAGTTGCGGCGCGGGATCTGAAGCCTGTGAGAGTGGAATTTAAAAGAGAAGATGCGATAGAATATTTTAAAAATAAAAGGATCGATCCTTATAAAGTTGAAATACTTGAGACAATTGCAAAAGATGCCGATGTTGTGACACTATATGAGCAGGGAGAATTTACTGATCTTTGCAGAGGACCTCATTTACCAACCACAGCAAAAGTAAAATCAGTTAAACTGCTGTCAGTTTCCGGTTCATACTGGAGAGGTGATGAAAACCGCCAGATGCTTCAGCGTATATACGGAATTTCATTTCCGAAACAGAAGGATCTTGATGAATATCTGAAAAATCTTGAAGAAGCAAAGAAAAGGGATCACAGAAAACTCGGAAAAGAACTTGATTTGTTTTCGTTTCATGAAGAGGGTCCGGGATTCCCGTTCTGGCATAACAACGGAATGGTAATATTGAATAATCTCAAGAGTTATTTGAGGGAAAAGCTCGTTGAGCTGAATTATGAAGAGATCAATACTCCTATTATATTAAATCAGAAATTATGGCTCCAGTCGGGACATTATGATAATTATAAGGAGAACATGTATTTCACAGATATAGATGAGAGGGATTTTGCGGTGAAGCCGATGAATTGTCCGGGAAGCACATTAGTTTACAAAACAAGCATGAAATCTTACAGGGATCTTCCTTTGAGACTTTATGAATTCGGACTGGTACACAGACATGAATTATCAGGGGTATTGTCAGGATTGTTCAGGGTCAGGAGTTTTACACAGGATGATGCGCATGTATTCTGCACTCCCGATCAGATCGAAGAGGAGATAACGGTTTTAATAAATTTAATATTTGAGGTTTACAATACATTCGGATTTGATGATGTACAGGTTTATCTTTCCACCAGGCCGGAGAAATATATAGGAGATATTGAAGTATGGAATAATTCAGAGAAATCCCTTTCTTCAGCTCTGGATAAAGCCGGTATTAAATATAAAGTGAACGAAGGTGACGGGGCATTTTACGGACCTAAAATAGATTTTGTGGTAAAAGACAGTTTACGCCGCAACTGGCAGCTCGGAACCATTCAGCTTGATTTTTCCATGCCTGCAAGATTCGGACTTGAATATATAGGAACTGACGGGGGAGTACACGTTCCTGTGATGATCCACCGCGCGGTATTCGGTTCGTTTGAAAGATTTGTCGGTGTATTAACCGAGCATTACGGAGGATATTTTCCATTATGGCTGGCACCGGTTCAGGTTATTATAATTCCTATTTCGGATTCACATAAAGACTATGCGCTGGAAATTTCAGAGAAATTAAGAAAAGAAGGGTTCAGAGTAAGCATTGATTCAAGAAATGAAAAAATAGGATATAAAATAAGGGAATCTGAGAATAAGAAAATTCCTTATATGTTAATCCTGGGAGATAAGGAAATGGAGAATAATGATATTTCCGTGAGACAGCATAAAAAAGGAGATATCGGAAAATTTGAATTGAATGAGTTTACAGAAAAGCTTAAATTGCAGGTCTATAAAAGAGAAAATTATAATTAATTAAAATAATATTTTATTAAAAACAAAGTACACAGAGAAAGAACCAATGAGCAAATCAGGGTTCCGCAGGTAAGAGTAGTAGATGAAGACGGTAATGCACTTGGTGTAATGACAAATACAGAAGCATTACAAACAGCAAGAGCAAGAAGTATGGATCTGATTGAGATCTCTCCAAACTCAAAACCGCCGGTTTGCAAGATAGCCGATTACGGTAAATATAATTACGAAAAACAGAAAAAGGAAAAGGCGGCAAAAAAACATCAGCATGTGATGCATATCAAGGAGATCAGATTTAATCCAAACACTGATACTCATGATATAGATTTCAAGACCAAGCATCTGAGACAATTTTTACTTGAAGGTCATAAAGTAAAAGCCTTTGTAATGTTTAAGGGAAGAATGATTACTCATCCGGAGATAGGAAGGGCATTGATGGATGATATAGTAGAGAAGTTAAATGATATCGGCAAGCTGGAAGCTCCGCCGAAAATGGAAGGAAAGCAGTTATATGCATATTTCCTGCCGGATAAGAACAAGATACAAATTTACAGGGATCATCTGGATAAAGAAAAAGGCGGCAGTAAGAAAGCCGTGAAAAAGCAAGATGAATCCGAAAACTCAGAAGAAGAAGCAACACCAAATATAATTTCAGAAGAAAATAAACCAGAGGAAAATAAAGATGCCTAAAATGAAATCTAACCGTGCGGCAATGAAGAGATTCAAAGTCACGGGAACAGGTAAAGTAAAAAGAGAAAAAGCTTACAGAAGCCATATTCTTACCAAGAAGTCTAACAAAAGAAAAAGACAATTAGGAAAGGCGACCCTTGTTTCCGAGCAGGAAGTAAGAACCATTAAAAGAATGATCCAAGCTTAAATTAATTTTTAAATTTTTATTCAGGAAGGAAAAAAATGCCACGTTCAAGAAATAAAGTCGCTTCGCACAAAAGAAGAAAGAGAGTTCTCGAAGAAGCCAAAGGGTATGTAGGTGCCAGGAGTAAACTATATACAGTTGCAAAAAACTCTGTGGAGAAAGGGCTTACACACGCTTACAGAGACAGAAGATTAAAAAAGAGAGAGTATAAGAGTCTCTGGATCACGAGGATCAATGCTGCAGCGAGAATGAATGACACAACTTATTCAAAGTTAATAAATGCTCTTAATAAAAAGAACATAGACATTAACAGAAAAATGCTTGCTGATCTTGCGTATAATAATATAGAAGCATTCAATGAAGTTGTAAAGTTTGCTTTAAAATAATATTTATACTGTGCCGGATATTAAAATTTAATAAGGCGGATAAGAATTTGTTCGCCTTGTTTTATTTTCAAATGTTATATTCCAATTCCCAGTCATTTAAGGCAGGCATTAATTTGAAAAACCTGAAAGAATTTTTTTCTATAGCTGAAATTTTCAAACTTTAAAAACCCGGATACCTTGCTCGAAAAAATCGAACTCATAAAATCAGAATCTGTAACAGATGCCGGAAATATTGCTGACGAAAAGTCACTGGAAGAATACCGTCTGAAATATATAAGCAGAAACGGTATTTTGAACGGACTGTTTGAAGATTTTAAAAAAGTGGATAAAGAGATAAAAGGTAAAGTCGGAAAATCACTCAATGAATTAAAGATCTCGATACAGTCCGTTTATGATGAAAAAAAATCAAATTTGGAGGGAAAAGGAAATGAGCCGGACAATTCGATTGATTACACCCTCCCGGGAAGAACATTCAACAAGGGTACAAAACATTTGATCAATCAGGCAATAGACGATATCACTTCCATTTTTGAGAAGATCGGATTTGAGATCTATGAAGGACCGGAGATCGAAGATGAATATCATAATTTTGATGCTCTGAATACACCTGATTATCATCCTTCAAGAGACATGCAGGATACTTTCTATATTGACAGCAAAAATAAGGATAAACAATATCTGTTAAGGACCCATACTTCTCCCGGACAGGTGAGAATAATGGAAAATACAAAACCACCTATAAGGGTTGTAGTACCCGGAAAATGTTACAGGAATGAAGCCGTAAGCGCAAGAAGTCTTGCAATGTTTCATCAGGTGGAAGGATTGTATGTTGACAAAAAAGTTACATTTAAGGAATTAAAAGGAACACTTAATTATTTCGCACGTGAATTTTTCGGTGAGAATTTAAAGACCAGATTAAGACCTTCATTTTTTCCTTTTACAGAGCCATCTGCGGAAATGGACGTAGAATGTTTCTTGTGTAACGGTAATGGCTGCAGGATCTGCAAACATACAGGATGGCTTGAGATACTTGGCTGCGGAATGGTTGACCCGAAAGTATTTGAGATCATCGGATATGACCCGGAAGAGTATTCGGGATTTGCATTCGGTATGGGAATAGAGAGAACACTTTTGGTGAAATACGGAATTCCCGATATAAGAATGTTTCTTGAAAATGATCTGAGATTTTTAAAACAGTTCTGATTGCTAATTTAAAAGTTTTTTACAAAACCACATAAATTTTTTTAATCAAATAATCAAAACAAACAGGAGAAATAAATGCTAAGAAATAAGATCAGTATATTATTTTCAATACTATTTGTAACTGTTCTGTTTATAGGCTGCGGAGACAAGAAAGACGAAACCAAATCCGGGACAAAAACAGAAGAAAATAAAACAACTACTGAAAATAAAACAAAAACAGAATCAGAAACTCCACAAACTCAAACAGAAAAAAAGGACTCAACAATGGAAAACAAAGAATCAGCAGGTAAAGAAGAAACAACTCAGTCAACCGGTGACATCGTAACAATGGAAACTTCCATGGGAACAGTTAAGATCAAGCTATTTTCAAAAGAAGCTCCGATCACTACTACAAATTTCAAGAATCTTATAAATGAAGGATTCTATAACGGAATTATTTTTCACAGAGTAATTGACGGATTCATGATACAGGGCGGAGATCCTACAGGTACAGGTAGAGGCGGCTCCAAAACAACAATTAAGGATGAATTCGGACCGGGATTGAAGCACAGCAAAAAAGGAATTCTTTCCATGGCTAACAGCGGACCTAACACAGGTTCCTCACAGTTCTTTATAACTCTTGCAGCTACACCATGGCTTGACGGAAAACACGCTATTTTCGGTGAGGTTATAAGCGGTATGGATGTTGTCGAAAAGATCGGTAAAACAAAAACCGGTCCAAACGATAAACCCGCAACTGACATTAAAATGATAAAAGTTACATTAGGTGATAAGTAATCAGAATTGATTTCTATTTTTTAAGCCGTTTCGAAATTTTTTGGAACGGCTTTTTTTGTAAGTATTAGGTATTAGGTATTGGGTATTGGGTATCAGGCTTTTTTTAGAAATGCTTTATTACTGTCAGTCATGAATAATTGATAAAATCCGGAAGGTTATACCGGAAGCAATGTATAATTTATTAATTAAAAAAGTGAGTTAGATTAATTATCTTATCACAACTATTAAAACAGATTTAGCAAAAACTGAGATGAAATATTCTGTTACTTACAAGAAATTAGCAGATTCTTTTTCCAAAGAGAAAATTCCCAACAATATTCTTCTTTCCATAGAAGAGAAGGTCTTGCTGGATGATCTTGTAAAAATAATCTGTGAGAATTTCGGAGGAAAGAATTTTGATGCCAGGAATAATCTTATAAGTTTTAATGCTGAAGACAGACAGAATGAAAACATAATTAATGAATGCAGCAATTCAGGACTTTTTGCGGAGAAGAAGGTAGTTGTTCTGAAAAATGTAAAAAAGCTTCTTAAAGCCGGAAAACTTTCATTAATTGATTATTTAAAGAGATCCAATCCTGATACCTGCCTGATAATGACATCGGCTGATGAAGAACTTTCTGTTGAGAAGATATTTTTACTTGACTCCAGAAGTTCAAACAAGTCATCGGAAACTTCAGGCTCACCGAAAATAAGCAGGAAAGATATTGAGGATAATGTAAAAATATATCAGGTAAATGGATTTTCTGAAAATGAGCTGATCGGCTGGGTGAAAGAGAAGTTTGATGATTATAAGATCGATAATGAAACGATCATATATTTTCTTCAATTTTCAAATAACGATCTTGATGAAATATTATCAGAAATAGAAAAGCTGAAGACATTCTGCTATTATACAAAAGAAATAACTCCTGATGCGGTAAATCTTTGCAATGGAATCGCCAAGGAATTTGATGAAAAGGATTTTATCATAGCTGTAACAGAAAGGAAAAAAGATGTGGCTATGAAAATATATGACCACATATCGCTTAAAAAAGATTCTGAAGTTTATCTGGTCATCCTGTTAAGTTCAGCATTTGTTTGTATCAATAAGCTTTCGGATCCCGCAGTAAGCAGGCTTGATGGTTTTAATCTCAGGAGGGAATTAAAGTTATGGATCCCCGGATGGGAAAGTATAATTCCATATTATAAAAATTTCAGAAAATCATTTGATCAGGAAAAAATAAATGCGGCATTTGATCATATTCATTCGGCAGATAAATCTTTGAAATCCACAGGCGGTGATAAGAAAATGATCATGAGCAGACTGATAAATAATATTTGCGATCTGTAATCAGATAACAGAAAAAAGGAACAAATGATCTTTAAATTAGTTAACATAACAGTATAAATGTCAGGCAAATCCAATCCTGATCCGGATTATAAAAATTTAACAGACGAAGAGCTTATAAAAAAATTTCAGAATGGCGATATTGATGCCTATAATGAAATTGTTTTCAGATTTAAGGATAAACTGGTTAATTTTTTATACAGATATACAGGTAGCAGGGAAGAGTCGGAAGATATAGCACAGGATACTTTTTTGAAAATTTATACATCAAAGCATTTATACAGGGAAATCGGGAAATTTTCGACATGGATGTATACTATTGCAATTAATTTTGCCAGGACGAAAATAAGGAAAAAGAAAAAGTATAATTCATTTTCCTTAAGCAGATTCGGCGAAGAAGATGAAAAAGATTATGATCTTCCTTCAGATGTAATTGCGCCTGATGACAGCGTAAATGCTGGTACGGAAAGTTATTACATTCAGAAAGCGATTGATGCTTTGAGCGATAAACTCAGGCAGGTGATTATACTCAGGGATATTCAGGATCTTGATTATGATGAGATAGCAACCATTACAGATCTTCCGCTCGGAACCGTAAAATCCAGAATTAACCGCGGAAGGGAGTGTCTGAAAGAAATGCTGGAACATATTTACAGATCAGATAAAAAATGAAAACTTTATTTTTTAAAAATATTTAGAATTGGATAACGAAGAAAAACATATTGACATAGCGGAAAAACTTAAGAGTCTTGAAAAAATTGAGGCGAGTCATAACTTCACCCATAATCTTCATGCAAAGATCATAGAATTCGAATCCGAAAAAAGAAGGGAACATGCAAAAAGAAATGAAGAAAGCAAAGGTGGTTTTCTGAAAGATCTTTTTGGAAATCTTCAGTACCCCTGGCTTGTTCCTGCAGCGGGATTTACAATATTAATCTTCTTTGTGTTTTATATAACCTATCAGAACAAAAGTGTGATTGAAGCCGATAATAATGCTTCACTGAAAAATGAACAGCAAACGATACAATCTGAGAAACAGATTATACCGGCAGAACCTGAAAAACCGTCAGAAGATCAAGCTCCGCCTGCAGATAAAGAAAAAAAAGAGTTAACTACTGAAGTAAAACCCCAGAGCCAGCAAAGCATGACGGGTAATGATCTCAAAAGTGAAAGTTCAATTTCCGAAAAAAAAGTTTACAGAGAAAGAACCGATCCAAATTCTGAATCCGGAAATAATACTGAAACAGATGGCAGTAATCTAAATATGAAAGACAATTATACCGAAGAAACATCGCCCGATGGGGAAGTTAGCAAAGAACTTTCAGGATCTGAAAATCAGGGAGCAGTATCGGAAGAGACAGGCAGGACCATGGCAAATGTTAAACCGGAATTAAAAGATACAAACAAAGATATGAAATATAATAACGACAATGCCGGAAGTATTTTACTGAAAATGAACAAAATTGATATAGAAGCGCTCGAAAGAATCCGGGAAGAAATATCAAAATAATTTTTTTTTAAAATCTAACAATTTAAAATTGTACATTTCAAAGATCAACATTTCACTTAGAAAAACCATTCTCGATCCTCAGGGAAAAGCAATTGAACACTCTTTGAAGTCACTTGGCTTTGATCCGATAGTCGATACCAGAATAGGTAAATATATCGAATTAAAGATCAATGCAGGTTCAAAACAGGAAGCGGAAAAAATATCGGAAGAAGCATGCAAAAAATTACTGGCGAATCCGGTGATGGAAGATTTTACATTTGAAGTCACTGAAAGCGGAGGGAAGCAATAATGGCGGGTGTAAAAGCCGGAGTAGTAGTATTCCCGGGATCCAATTGCGATCATGATATTTATAATGTGCTTAAGCACATTATGAACACGGATACTGAATTCTTATGGCATAAGGAGCATAGCATAGGTGACAGGAATCTGATAATATTGCCCGGCGGATTTTCATTCGGGGATTATCTGAGATGCGGAGCAGCTGCAAAATTCTCGCCTGTTATGAATGAAGTCATTAGTTTTGCAAAAAAGGGAGGAGTCGTGATAGGAATATGCAACGGCTTTCAGGTACTTTGCGAAACAGGGCTTTTGCCTGGAGTATTATTGAGAAATGAAAATCTGAAATTTGTCTGTAAAACAGTTACATTGAAAGTGGAAAATAATAAGAGTATTTTTACCGGCAACTACGATATAAAAGAGGAGATCAATATTCCGGTAGCTCATGGCGAGGGTAATTATTACTGCGACAGTAATACTCATATGGAGCTTGTTGGAAATAACCAGATCCTGTTCCGTTATACCGAGAATCCAAACGGATCACTGGATGATATAGCCGGGATTCAGAATTTACACAGGAATGTATTCGGCATGATGCCGCATCCTGAAAGGGCTTCTGAAAAGATACTTGGCAATACTGACGGATACAGATTTTTCAAAAGTGTTGTTGAAAGCATTCAATAAAAAAAGATAAAAATCCCGTTTCAAACGGGAAAGGAGAAATAAAAATGTTTGGGTTAGGAACACCGGAAATCATATTAATTGCAATTGTAATTCTGGTTTTATTCGGTGCCAAGAAAATCCCTGAGCTTATGCAGGGTTTGGGCAAAGGAATTAAAGAATTCAAAAAGGCATCGTCAGATATTGAAAAAGATCTGACTTCACAGGATGATAAAGAGAAGAAAGTTTAATTTAAAATATTCAGATTAAACCTGATAGCGGGCAATTGAATATATAAAAATTGCTTTATAAGAATTCTAAGAAATTTCTTATTCAATCGTGCTAATAAATTTAAATAATAAAAATCTGTTTTCTTGACAGAAGGAAATAAAACCTACAGCTAATCTATGCAAAATATCCCCCAAAGTTATAAAGAAATAAAATCCTTACTAAATGCCGGAGATTTGAGCTGCGAGATACTTGTAAATAAGTATCTTGAAAACATTAATGCTCAGCAGGATCTGAATGTTTTTATTTCCCTGTTTGAGAAAGATTCAATTAAAAGAGCTAAGGAAATTGATGAAAAAATAAAAGCAGGAAATGCCGGAAAACTAGCCGGAGCTGTTTTTACAATTAAGGATGTAATTTCGGTTAAAGATAAACTTTTAACCTGCGGATCAAAATTTTTAAGTAATTTTGAAACAGTATATAATGCCACAGTGGTCGAGAGATTGCTTAATGAGGATGCAATAATTATCGGCAAGGTAAATTGTGATGAATTTGCGATGGGGTCTTCAAATGAAAATTCTTATTTCGGACTTGTAAAAAATTCGATAGATAAAACAAGAGTACCGGGCGGATCGTCAGGAGCGAGTGCGGTATCGGTAGCAGCTAATATGTGTCTGATGTCGCTCGGATCCGAAACAGGCGGTTCGATAAGGCAACCAGCATCATTTTGCGGTATAACAGGTCTAAAGGCAACATACGGAAGAATTTCAAGATTCGGGCTTGTTGCATTTGCTTCTTCTTTTGATTCAATCGGAATATTCGGAAGCAATTCATATGATATCGGAATTGCACTGGAAGTAATTTCAGGTTATGATTATATGGACAGTACTTCATCCGAACATGAAGTATTGAATTATGCAGAAAGATCCGAAGAAAGATTTGATCCGGAAGCGGTAAGAATTGGTTATGTCAAAGAATATTTTGAAGAAGGATTATCTGATGACATAAGGAAAGGAATAAATGAAAGGCTTGAATCGCTAAGACAAAAAGGATTTAAAGTAAAAGAAATTTCACTTCCGTCTTCAAAATATGTGATTCAAACTTATTATATTCTTACCTGTGCAGAGGCTTCAAGTAATCTGTCAAGATTTGACGGAGTAAGATATGGAGTAAGAGCGGAAGATTCAGGATCGGTCGAAGAAATGTATGTAAACTCCAGGTCAGAAGGATTTGGTGATGAGGTTAAGAGAAGGATCATGCTCGGAACTTATGTTTTGTCAGCCGGTTACTATGATGCTTATTACCGGAAAGGACAGAAAGCCAGACAATTGATCATGAAAGATTTTGAGAATGCTTTCAGTGAAGTTGATTATATAATCTCGCCAACAACTCCGACGACTGCTTTTAAAATTGGAGAAAAAGTAGAGGATCCGCTTGCGATGTATTTAAACGATATTTACACTGTTTCGGCAAATCTTGCGGGTATCCCTGCTATATCTGTTCCTGCCGGAAAAGACAGCAATGGACTTCCTTTTGGAATTCAGATCATGGGAAAGAAGTTTGATGAGGAGGGGCTTTTGAGGATGGGGAATGAAATAAATTGACAGGCTTATTACACAAAACTGTTAATTTAGAATCTATCTTTTCAGACTAAATAAAAACTTTGTACCTTTGTTCTCTTCGCTTTCTACTTTAATACAACTCGAATGTGCTTCCAGAATATGTTTTACAATGGACAATCCGAGTCCGCTACCTCCTGCATCTCTTGAACGTGCTTTATCAACTCTGTAAAATCTTTCAAATATTCTCGGCTGATCTTTAACTGGAATACCAATACCGTTATCTTCAATATTAACTACAACATCCTTTTCGTTTACATTGAGAGTTACTTTTACAAAACCCTCATTTGAAGTATACTTAATAGCATTATCTATCAGGTTTACAAGTACCTGCTTTATCCTTTCTTCATCACCGAAGACACTTACTCCATTTGCAATTGAGGGATCAAACTCTAGAGAAACTTTCTTATTCTCAGCCAATGCATTCAGTTCATCAATTGTTTTGTTGATGGTATTAGAAATCCCAAAATACCTTTTACTCATCTTCAGACCGGTTTCAAATTTTGAAATGCTGATGAGATCATCCACCAGTGACTTAAGCCTTTTGGTCTGATTAAAAGCCCTGTCTAAAAAATCAATATTCACTTTTTCATCACTGACCGCACCGTCCAGTAAAGTTTCGAGAGAAAGCTGGATTGCAAATATCGGAGTCCTTAGTTCGTGAGCCACATTACCCATGAATTCATTCCTGTTTATTTTAAAAACTTTGGCAGTTTCAAGTTCGAATTTGGTTCTCTGCGCAACGGAATAAAGTTCATCAGTGATCTTATACATTTCCTTATTGACCATTGATCCTGATTTGAGTTCATTCAACTGATCCAGTATAGTATTGATCTCACTGATCTTTTTTTCAAAATGGTCAATGTCATCATAATCATCCCTGAGTTTTAATTTATCAGAAAACGCAAAGAGTTTTTTTAAGGGAGCAATAATTTCAGTAAATATAAAGACAATGCTGAATATGAAAAAGAAAATTGAGATCAAAGAAACAGTAATGAGAGTTTCGTTTGATACATCAATTACCTGGGAAAGGAATACAAAAAGTAAAAGGAATATGGTAAAAAACAGAACTGAATATTTTGTGAGAAGATTAACTCTTTTCATTCATGGGACTAAAGTGAAAAAATTTTATATTTAACGGGGATCTTTGAACCGGTAGCCAAGTCCTTTGATAGTTTCAATGTAATCAGAATAATCTCCGAGTTTTTCCCTGACTTTAGCAACATGCACATCAACCGTTCTGTCGACAACATAGATATTCTCACCCCAGATCTGGTTTAAGAGTATTTCTCTGGAATAGACTTTCCCTTTATTAGATAAAAGAAAATGCAGAAGCTGAAATTCTTTTTTTGGAAAAAACACTTCATTATTATTGATCCGGACACTGTGACTTGAGCTGTCAATTTCAAGATTCTTGAATTTAATGTTCTCTTCAAGTTTAGGAGCTTTTTCATTATCACCGGTGGTTCTGCGGATAACTGATTTGATACGGGCAATTACTTTACGGGGAGATATAGGTTTGCTGATATAATCATCAGCTCCGATTTCCAGTCCGAGTATCTCGTCGATCTCATTTTCCTTTGCAGTAAGAAAAATTACAGGTATTTTTGCCGTTTCAGAATTATTTTTAAGTTGTTTGCAAACCTCAAAGCCATTGAGCTCAGGCATCATTATGTCAAGAAGGATAAGGTCGGGAATAGTCTGGGCAAGTTCGATAGCCTCTCTGCCGTTTTTAGCGGTTAGAACTTCAAATTCATTTTCCCTTTCAAGATTATATTTTAAAATATCAACGATGTCTTTTTCATCGTCAACAACAAGAACTTTCTTTTTCATTTTTATTTTTTTCATCAATCTAGCATATTAATGTTAACAAATCATTAAGTAATTATTTTATTATTACTTCTTTGCCGGACCTGGCAGATTTATAAACCGCATCAACTATCTGGATGGCTTTTAAAGCATCTTCACCGGTGGAAATAATATTATGCTTTCCCGATACAGCACCAATAAAATGTCTGAGTTCATACTCATAGCTTTTCTTAAACACATTTGAAGGAGCAGCAATCTTTTTCGGAGTTATGTTGTACAGTTCGCCGTCCATTCTTTTATATATTTTAATGGGATTAATTGATGAACTACCTTCTTTCCCGTAAACATTACAGTAAAATAATTCTCCTTCTCTGAGCAGACTCCAGCTCACTTCAATGGTAAGAGTCGTGTTGTTTTTAAACTTTATCATTGCAATGCTCGAATCCTCAACTGACTTTGTATAATGCGAATAATTCGATGCAGTGACACTTTTAGGTTCAGGAAAATCAAGAAGCCATAACGCCAGATCAAGCATGGCAATTCCATTGTCAAGGAAAACTCCACCGCCCGATTTTTCTTTTTCAAGCATCCATTTTTGATTCGAACTCTGAGGCTTGATCCATCCGGCTTTTATATAAAAAATTTCACCCAGCTCTTTAGCTTTTGTAAATGTTCTTTGCAGCATCATGTCATTTCTGAAGCGGTTGTTCATCGCTACCATTATCTTTTTTTTATATTTCTTTGCGGCTTCGACAATGATCTTTGCTTCTTTATAATTTCTGGCAATGGGTTTCTCGACAAGAATGTGCTTTTCAGCCTGAAGACATTTCAGGGAAACGTCTTTATGAAAATTTGTCTGAGTGGCAATTATAACTGCGGACACTTCAGGATTTTCTTCAAGCATCTTATCTACATCTTTGTAATATTTTTCTACATTATATTTCTTTGCTATGTTGCGGCATTTGGAAAAATCACTATCGCAAACAGCTGCGATTTCTACATCTTCCATCTTCGAAAGTATAGGCATGTGAACTACCTGTGTGATACCTCCGAGACCTACGATTGAAATTTTAACTTTACTCATTTATAATATTAAGTAGAATTGAACTGAAGAATTTCCGGCTGCGCGGTATGCCGGTATAAAAAAAATATTGTCAAGACACCCAAATCACATACAAAGAATACTTACCGTTGCTTTCTTCCGAACCTGGCGGAGTTGGGTAACTTTATATTGTTCGGGGCTTGACAATATAGAATCTGTTCTGAGTTTGTTTTAAAAACCTGTTTAATATACTCAAGATGATTTAAAAATTAAATACAAACCTAAGCATCCTATAATTATATCTGCTATCCACATTCCGGTAAATGCGCTGACAATTCCCCTGTCGGCAAGTTTTTCACCGCCTATCAGACAAGCCCAGTACAGCAGAAAAAACAGTAAAGACATACCGGCGGCAATCCCAAAACCTCCTCTTTTTACTCTGTAACCAAGCGGAGCTCCTACAAGAACAAACACTATGCAGGCAAACGGGATGGAATATTTTTTGTAAATTTCCACATCATAGGAATTAATCTGCTTACCAAGCTGGATATATGATTCTTTAATGTTCTTTATTTCATTTTTCTTCCCTGTAAATAATCTGATGTAATTGTTTAAAGTATCATAAGCGGTTAAATTTCTTTTTCTCGTAATGTCAGGATTATCATTCAATGCAGTATCATTCTGACTCCTGAAATAAACCGTATCCGTAAAATTTAATCTGCTGATACGGGTGAGATCCGAATTGATATTTTTTATGAAATTTTCATAAACATTATCTCTGGAATTTTTAAGACTATCGACCACTATTTTCATTGCATTAGCGGATAGCTCCCTGTCACCTCTGGAAAATGCGTTATCATCTGATTTCTTAAATCCGAATCCTTCAGCATCGAATGTAAGCCGGTGTTTTTCAAAAATTATTTTTCTGTAATCCTGATTTCCGTTTTTCATATTGTACTGATGGATCTCACCGTCATATAGATTCATAATCACCTTTGTGAAATCTGCGGAAAAACTGATGTCACCTCTTTTAGCAGTAAGCAGATCTTTAGAATTCGGATTTGAATAATTATAAATATAAACTCCTTCAATATTGTTGCTGTTTGGAAATGTCTTCTTGACGAGTATCTGAACACCGTTGAGATCATCTGAAAATTTACCGGGTTCGAGAATGAATGTAGGCTTGGTCTTTGTTATATCATAAAGCAAAACCCTTGCCTGATGATTAGCTTCGGGAAGTACATCATTGTTAAATCGTACCATTAAATAAAACATCACAACTGAAATCAGCATAACCGGTATCATCAGCCTGATAAGACTTACACCGCTTGCCTTTAATATTGTTATCTCATTATTAGATGACATGGTTCCGAAGGTCATCATCGAAGAAACAAGCATCGCCATGGGAACAGCCAGCGTGAGCATCCATGCAAGATTCAGTGAAATGAGCTGAATAATAACCCAAATGCTCAAACCTTTTCCGACAAATTGATCAAGTGATTTTATTAAAAACTGAAACAGAAATAAGAAGATCACGATCATAAGCGCAAAAAAGAATGGTCCGATCATTGATTTTAATATGTGGCGGTCGAATAAGTTCATAGAGTGTATAGAGTGTAT
>CALMST010000193.1 GCA_937872315.1 uncultured Ignavibacteria bacterium
GTGGGGGTTGATGTTCCTGTCCAGTTTGCTCCTCCGTCATTTGTTCTTAAAATACTGTAACCATTAAAGGAAGAACCAACAGCTAATCCAAATTGTTCATTGGCGAAACGTATAGAATTAATTAATGTACTTGAATCGCTAAACTGAGTCGTCCAGTTAATTCCCCCGTTTGTAGTATTTATAATTGTACCCCGGTCTCCTGCAGCCCATCCTGTATTACTGTTAATAAAAAAAACTGAATTTAAATAATCTGTCCCGCTTGATTGAGCTGTCCAGTTCGCACCTTCGTTTGTTGTCTTGTAAATTATTCCGCCTGACGGACCCAGACCAACAGCCCAGCCGGTATTGCTGTTTGTAAAATTATTCGGGAAATATACTGAGTTTAACCAATCTGATCCTGTATTCAACTGGGTTATCCAGTTAGTTCCTCCGTTTTTTGTATTTAAAATAATTCCTCCTTTCTGACCAAAACCCAGACCTACAGCCCAGCCGGTACTGCTGTTTGTGAAACATACAGAATAAAGATGATGACTTACACCGCTTGTCTGACTGATCCAGCTGTTTCCTCCGTCAGTGGTCTTAATTATTGTTCCGGAAAAACCAACTGCCCATCCGGTATTGCCATCTGTAAAACATGTATTTGTTAAGTTATTTCCTGTAGGTAAAGGATTCAGCCAGTACCAGTTTGACTGACAGATGGAGAGATTTGTAAGTAAAACAATATTTAGTAATACAATAATAAACTTCATATTCGTATCTTTCATTAAACTTTTCCCAAGATAGACATAAAAAAAATAAAAAAGTAAATAAATTTTTTTTAATGATCCGAAAGAATCAGAAAGATAAAAACTAATATTCAGGAGTTGTCTATCTAGCATTGTTTTTATGTAATCTTAAAATTTATGATCTCATTTTTCACTACGATAAAGAAATTCTCAAAAAAAGGCGAGAAGACCGGCTGGACATATGTTGAGATTCCGGTTGATGAAGCACAGAAGATCAATCCCGGCAATAAGAGATCATTTCGTGTAAAAGGTTATCTCGATGAAGTTAAAATATCACAAGCTGCCCTGATACCGATGGGTGAAGGAAACTTCATTCTTCCATTAAATAAAGAGTTAAGAAAGGGCACAGGAAAAAACGAAGGAGATGAATTGAATATCCGGATTGAGACAGATAAATCAGAGATTGAGATATCACCTGATCTACTGGAGTGTCTTGCAGATGAGCCTAAAGCTCTTGCAAATTTTAATAAACTCGCATATCATCACCGCAACTATTTCTCAAAATGGATATTAAGCGCAAAGACATTTGAAACAAAATCAAAGCGCATCGCAATGGCCGTGAATGCCATATTGAATAATAAGGATTACGGACAAATGATCCGTGATCAGAAAGATAAACATTAGATTTTACAACCATTCCTTCCGATAAATTTAATTAGTTTTATCTTGTCTTTAAGTAAGTTATTTTTACAAAATAAATTTTGTATAATTAAGACATCCCTTATGGGTTAGAGTGTATGAATAAAAATTTGTTACATAAAGTTGATATTGCAACTATGCCCGATCTATTCCGTTTTTTAAAGAAATTAAAAAAATAAATATTGGAAATAGCAGAGACATTTGACAGATTCCTCAACCTTCCCAGAGAAAGAGCTTATAATCAGTATCTTGACGAAAAAAATTTAAAGGTATTCAAACGAATGCTTTTTGTATTCGAATTAATTTTTTCTATCATTGTAATAGTAAACCTGGAAAAGAATGAATCATTCAATGTCGGGTTAATTCTTGCTTTGATTAATCTTTTGTTACTGACCATATCCCTGGTATTTTACAAAAAGCTTTTCAGACTGGATAACATCAGAAAATATGTTTTTACTTTTATACTGCTTCAGTTTGTAATGTTTGTTTCGTTAAATATTTATACTCCTGATGATCCTGAAGATAATATCGATAATTCTGAAAATACCGAAAATGTGATAACGGATTCTGCGGTTTCAAAAGGAGATGCTGACAGTAATACAATTTCAAAAAGTACCGGTGAAAAAAAGAAATCCGGTGATTCAGGAAACATTCGTGTGAATGTCGGAAAAGCAAATGATGACTCATTCATTCAGTACATGCTTTTTACTGCTATCATGATCCTTATATTTAAATTTTCCCGGACAGAGATTATACAAATGTTTGCAAGTGTTATATGTTTATCAATTTTAGGAATAATTATATTTAATACCGGGGTCAGTTTAAATTCCGGAGTTCCTAATTTGCTGATTGCATTGATGTTTTTTGTGATTGCCATAGCTTCGGAGAGAAAGAGGAAGAAAAATTTTCTTGAACAGTATGATGTGTATTATGCAAAGAATTATGAGAATCTGAGGATGAAGAAGGAGCTGAATTACGCACGTGAGATTCAGTTGTCAATGCTTCCCAAAAATGATGCAGTCATCGGTGATATTGAAATATCTGCAGTTTCACTTCCTGCAAGCGAAGTAGGGGGAGATTATTTTGATTATTTTAAAGTCTCCGAGCATGAGATAGGATTCTTTATTTGCGATGTATCGGGACACGGAGTGGCAAGCGGACTTTTGCTTTCAGGATTGAGAAGCTGCATGCACCTGATACTTGAGGACAATACACATCCTAAAGAGGTCATAGAAAAACTCAACCGCATGATCCGGAAAACGCAGAGCCGGAAAATGTTTGTCACGGCTGTCTTTGCTATAATGGATACCGAAAAAAACAAATGCATGCTGTATAATGCCGGGCATCTTCCGCCTTATAAGATCTCCGAAGAGTCAAAAGAGATATACAAAATTAAAAAACACGGACTGGCATTAGGCGCGATGAATACAGTCGAACATGCCGATGATAATAATGAAGTCGTATTTGATTTTAATAAAGGGGATAAACTCATATTGTATACCGATGGTGTCAATGAAGCTATGAACAGCAGTAAAGCGGAATACGGTCTTGATAATCTGGAAATTTATCTTAATAATAATCCGGGAATGAAGGCAAATGAATTATTGAACGGGATAGTTGCAGATGTACGGAAATTTACAAGTAACAGTGTTCAGAGAGATGATCTTACAATTTTAATCATACAAAGAAATTAATGCCGGATAAAAAAAGTAAACCTGTTGTCGGAGTGATAATGGGTTCAGATTCAGATATGCCTGTAATGAAACAGGCAATTGACATACTTGAAGATTTTAATATTCCTTTTGAAGTAAAAATAACTTCCGCTCACAGGACGCCTGATCTTATGTCCTCATATTCAAGAACAGCATATAAAAGAGGAATTAAAGTTATCATAGCGGGAGCCGGCGGTTCGGCTCATCTGCCGGGAATGTGCGCAGCTTATGCGACAATCCCCGTTATCGGCGTTCCGGTAGAATCAAAAACACTTAAAGGGCTGGATTCGCTGCTGTCAATTGTACAAATGCCATTCGGAGTGCCGGTGGCAACAGTAGCTATAAACAATGCAAAGAATGCCGCACTTCTTGCAATTAAAATTCTTGCTGTTTCAGATAAGAATATCATGAAAAAGATTGTGGCGTTTAAGAAAAAAACAGAAAAAGAATCTCTTGATAAAAATAAGCTTATCAATTTTTAATTTTTTAATTCTGGATTTTATACGTTAAAGATTTATTTACACAATACACAGTACACAATACACAATACACAATACACAATACAATATAATATGCCAATAAAGAATTTTATTCTAACAGCACTTTTAATATTCTCGACAGCCGGAACTTCATTTTCACAGATAAAAAGCATAGATATTGACGCACTTGTGTCGATGATGGAAGGTTCATTCAGCAGCGGTGAACAGTCGAAGAATGATTCGGATTATTTTGATATCCGGCTGGAGATGAAGAGGATCTGGCCGGAGAGGACAGACGGAAAGTGGCTTTATGTCGAACAGGCTGTTGCATCATCATTGGATAAACCATACAGGCAAAGGGTTTATCAGGTTAAAAGTACTTATGAAGGAAGATTTGAAAGCATAGTATATACAATAAACGATCCACTGCGATTTGCCGGAGTCTGGAAAGAGGAGGATCCGTTATCAGAACTTACACCCGATTCGCTGACTTTAAGAAATGGCTGTACAGTAACACTGACTCTAATGGAAAAAGGTGTATATGAAGGAGGTACCGAAGGTGACTATTGCGAGAGCGATCTGCGCGGAGCCAGATATGCGACTTCAGAGGTGAAGATAACCGGAGACGGAATAATAAGCTGGGACAGAGGATTTGATGCTGAGGGAAATCAGGTATGGGGAGCGGAGAAAGGCGGATATGTGTTCCTGCGAGTTAAGAATTAACAGGAGAAGTTTAGGAACGGGAATTTCGGAATCGGGATTTGAGCTAAATTTGATTTTTATTTAAATCAGATTGAATTTTATTAAAAAAATGTAATAAATATAATTACCCTGTCACGAAATTTTAAACATAACGCTTCGGTTTAATGGAACGTTGGAAAAGACCGAAAATTTTTACTATTTTTACAATCAAAACAACATTTATAAACAAGGAGAGAGTTTGGAGATAAATACTAATAGTATGTCAGATTCAGATAAAAAAATACTTCCGGATACACAAAATCAGAAAGATATCAGAGAAATACCTATTGACAAAGTCGGAGTTAAAAATCTTAAATATCCTATTGCTGTAAAAGATAAGAGTATTAATCTTCAGCATACAATTGCAACTATTGCGATGACAGTGGATCTTCCTATGGAATTTAAGGGCACACACATGAGCAGATTTGTTGAAATTATTCAATGCAAAGACAGGGAAATTCATGTAGATTCCATAGACAATATACTTGTTGAAATGCAGAAGCGTCTGAAAGCAAATGCCTCTCACATTGAAATAGAGTTCCCTTATTTTATGGAAAAGAAAGCGCCGGCAACGGGTAAGCCTTCATTACTGGATTATGTGGCTAAGTTTCATGCTGTGCGAAACGGGGATAAGAAGGATTTTATACTGACGGTGAAAGTTCCGGTCACGACACTGTGTCCCTGCTCCAAGAACATTTCCAAATACGGTGCGCATAATCAGCGGGGAGAAGTGACTGTTTCAGTGAGATTTCAGGATACGGTCTGGATCGAAGATCTGATCTCAATAGTGGAAAGCAGCGCGAGTTCGGAGCTGTATTCGCTTTTAAAAAGGGAAGATGAAAAGTCAGTAACGGAGCGGGCTTACGAGAATCCGGTCTTTGTGGAGGATCTTGTGAGAAATGTCGTGATGAAGCTTAAGAAAAACGGAAATATTACATGGTATAATGTAGAAGCCGAGAACTTTGAAAGCATTCACAATCACAATGCATATGCGCAGATCGAGTCGCATAATGTATTTACAAACGGAAAGGCAGATGAATTTATGATAAACCGTTATTAAAAAATTTGTCTTATTAATAGTAATAAAAAATCAAAATGGGTATATTTTAGAATATTTTGAGGAAATAAATTAAATTTCAATTAATAAATATGAATCTTAAATTAACAAATCAAAAATCAATGAAATTAAACAAAACAATGAAAACATTAACATTGCTTCTGGCATTATTCTTATTTGTTCCTTTGACGGGATTTGACCTTGCCACTAAAAAAGATGCTCCTACAGTATCAGCTTCTGCCAACAAAAAGTCATACAGTCCCGGTGAATCAGGCGTACTTACCCTTACATTCAAGACAGGTTCTAAAGTTAAGATCCCGAAAGATCCTGAAGTTACCGTAGAGATAACTTCCGGTAACCTGGAAGCAGGCGGGCTGCAGGATTATACAGGCGGAGACGGAGATTATATCAGTAATTCAAAAGTGAAATATAACTTTACCGTGCCGAAAGATGCCGCAAGCGGATCGACTATAAATGTAAAAGGAAATGTAAGATTCGGATACTGTACCACTTCCGATGGTGTGTGCAAGCTTGGCAACAGGGATTTCAGCGCGAAAGTAAAAGTAAAATAAACTCTTTTTGCCCTTTTGCCTCGAAGGCTCAAAGACTCAAAGATTTTCTTAAGGTCTTTAAAGTATTTGAAAAATACTCTAAGGTCAGAAAAAATAATTTAAATTTTTTTAGTCTTAGAGCCTTCGAGTCTTAGAGGCAAAAAACTGTTAAATGAGCGAAGCATATTATTTTTTTTCGGATGTACATTTCGGACTCGAGTCACGTGAGAAAGAGAAGTTTAAGGAATCAAAGGTCATTGAATTTTTATCAGAAGCTGAAAATGATGCAAAAGAGATCTTCATAGTAGGAGATCTTTTTGATTGCTGGATCGAGTATAAGCAGGTTGTGCCGAAAGGGTTTTATAAATTATTCACAAAGATATCTGACCTTGTTGACAAAGGCATTAAGATAAATTACATAGCCGGTAATCACGACTTCTGGAAAGGGAGTTTTTTCAGAGATGAATTCGGTATAGATATCTGTCACGAACATATAGAGCGCGAGATAGAAGGAAAAAAATTTTTTATACATCACGGTGACGGATTTGCGAATAATGACATGGGATACCGGATCGTGAAAAAAGTTCTCAGGAATAATCTGAGTCAGAAACTTTACAGCTGGCTTCATCCTGACATTGGAATAAGTATAGCAAAAGGCACTTCAAAGACGTCACGAAATCATACGAATGAAAAAGATTATTCGGAACAGGACGGGATGCGTGATTATGCATTCAAAAAAATAGAAGAAGGATTTGATCTTGTAATAATGGGACACAGACACAAGCCCCAGATGATCACACACGGTAAAGGAATTTATGTTAATCTTGGTGACTGGATAGATTATTATACTTATGGGGTTTTCAGGGAAAAGGAATTCGAACTGAAAAAATTTTATCAAAACGAAGAGAAAAAGACGTAAAGTTCTACTTAGCACAGAAAAGATTTATAAATTCATTTATATAAATGTTTTCATGGTATAGGAATACGAACTAATAAGATCTATCATTAAAAAGACACAAAAACAAAAAAGTATTCAAAGTGTCTTAGCGGTAAAGAAAAATTTAATTAAATTAAACAGGCGACACAGCAATTATAAAATTTGGCAAAGAAAGAAAAAAATAATGACGAAGAGTTAGATAAATACTTTTCAGATAAAGAATACAGGAATAAGAATTTAAAAAAGAAAAAGCGCTCGGGTAATTTCATAACGGTATTAGTAATAACTTTTTTGTTGTGTACTGGGTTATTCTGCGGATATCTTTACTATCTGTCTTCGGAATTACCTTCACTTGCCGAGCTGGAAAATCCAAAACTCGAGGAAGCTACAAAGATATACTCTTCTGACGGCGAACTCATAGACAAATTCTATTTACAGAACAGGACTAAAGTTACTCTGGATTATATTCCAAAGGATATGATACTTGCTTTAATAGCCACAGAGGACCGCAAGTTTTATGATCACTGGGGAGTGGATATAGACAGGATATTCAAGGCTATGATCAAGAATGTGATGAGCGGTGATCTTACCGGTGAAGGAGCATCAACAATAACACAGCAGCTTGCAAGAAATCTTTATAAAGATGTAGGTAAAGAAGTTTCAGTTAACAGAAAGCTGAGAGAGGCAATGACAGCAGTTCAGGTCGAAAGAACATATACAAAAGAAGAAATTCTTGCATATTATCTCAATACTGTATATTTCGGCAAAGGAGCTTACGGGGTGGAAGCAGCCTCGCAGACATACTTTAATAAAAATGCAAAGGATCTGACACTTGATGAATGCGCATTGCTGGTTGGAGTTTTAAAATCACCTACAAATTATGATCCGGTTGACAGACCTGAAAATGCTATAAAGAGAAGAAATCTTGTTCTCAATGAAATGTATGAATCTGAATATATTACGAAAGAGAATCTTGACATAGCTCTAAATGACCCGCTTAAAATATCATATAAAAAGAATACAGGAAATTTTGATTCGCCCGCACCTCAGTTCACAGAATATGTAAGACAGTTACTGGAAAAGAAAGCAGAGCAGTACGGATATGATCTATACCGGGACGGACTGAAAGTTTACACATCGCTCGATTCCAGATTTCAGAAACATGCAATAAATGCTGTAAAAACTCTTCTCGGACCATTTCAGAAATCTTTTAACGGATACTGGAACTGGAATTCCAAAAAGACAATACTCAGTGATAATGTAAATAAACTGATTAGGCAATCCGAAGAATATAAAAAAGCAGTAACTGAAGATGAAAGAAATAAGATCTATGATTCTATGAAGAACAGAAAGACATTTATAGATTCTGTTAAGATGCTGACATCAACAGTTCAGGTTGGTTTTGTTGTAATGAATCCAAAGACGGGAGAGATCAAGGCAATGGTTGGATCAAACCCCAATACGGTTTTTAAATACGGATTGAATCACGTAACTCAGATAAAGCGTCAGCCCGGATCATCATTCAAACCATTTGTATATACCGAAGCAATCATAAACGGTTATTCGCCCGGATATATGATCTCTAATGAACCATTGGTAGTAAATATCGGCGGACAGAGATGGTCGCCCAAAGGAGGTGGAACAGGCGGAAGAATGACACTCAGAAGCGGAATTGCAAATTCAGTGAATGTAGTTGCAGTAAGAACAGGAATGGAGATAGCTCCTATGGATAAGGTTATAGAGCTTGCGCATAAAATGGGAATAAACTCCGAACTTCCCAATGTTATGTCTCTTGCTCTTGGTGTAGGTGAAGTGAGTCCGCTGGAAATGACAAATGCATACGGAACAATAGCAAATGAAGGAATTTGGGTTGAGCCGATGGCAATATTAAAAATTGAAGACAGAAACGGAAATCTCATAGAAGAATTCATGCCTGAGACCAGAGAAGTTTTCAGTGAAGATGTTGCATATGTGGTTAGTGATATGATGGAAGATGTGATCGATTACGGAACTGCTTCAAGCATAAGACAGTATTTTCACAGACCTGCTGCAGGTAAAACCGGAACGACGCAGAATTACGGTGATGCCTGGTTTGTCGGATTCACACCCCAGTTTGTGGCCGGAGTCTGGCTCGGATTTGATGATGCAAGAATAAAATTCGGCGGTGGATACGGTCAGGGTGGAAGAGCAGCAGCACCGATCTGGGGAAAGTTTATGAAGGAATTGTATGAAGATGAAGAATTTGATTTTCCGGTTGCATACTTCCTTATGCCCAATGGTGTGGAGGAAACAAGTGTCTGCACAATTTCAGGCTTAAGAAGCAATGGTTCATGTCCTTCTACCACAGATCTGATCATAAAGAGTTTTAATAAAAAATGCAACTTATCACATTATTCAGCACCGGAAGAAAGTGCCACGGAATCTAATGATCCACCTACCGGAAGTGTCGGATATTAATAATTAATAAAAAAATATTTTAAAAAATAAAGAAAGGAAAATTAACTTTGTTACAGAGAACTTTATGCATAATTAAACCTGATGCAGTCAGAAAGAATGTTCAGGGAAGTATAATACAAAGATTAACAGATGAAGGATTTAAGATATGCGGATTGAAAATGATCAGACTTACCGAAGACATGGGTAAGAAATTTTATGAAATACATAAAGAAAGACCTTTTTACGGTGAACTGGTTTCTTTCATGACTTCCGGACCGGTGATAGTCATTGCTCTTGAAAAAGAAAACGCGGTTGCTGATTACAGAAAACTCATCGGAGCTACTGATCCTGCAGAAGCGGAAGAAGGCACGATAAGAAAACTTTTTGCAGATTCAAAATCAGAAAACGCAGTGCACGGATCTGATTCGGAAGAGAACGGTAAGATTGAAGTGGGATTCTTTTTCGATGAAAGTGAGTTGTGCTGAACAGTATCAGGCATTTATTAATAGGTATCAGGATTTTCTGATATTATTTTAATTAACTAATACCTAATACTTAACACCTAATAATTAACACTAAATTTTAAAAAACATGAAACAAAAAATTAAATTTACAAATTATTTCCTCTCTCTATTTATAATCTCATCTGTTTTTTTTGCTTTTAATAATCCGGGTAATATAAAAGAAAGCAAAGGTCAGAATAATTCAGCTTCTGGAAAATATTTCAAAATGGCTGAAGGACTTGGCCAGAATGATTACCTTCCAAACACAGTCATATTCAAACTAAAAGAGAAGAACAGGAATTCGGCAAGATTGAATGAGATTGATAACGCTGTCATTAGTTCGGCATTAAATGAACTTGGAGTTTTCGGCGTGAAGAAAGTTTTTGCAGATGCAGTCAAACCGGTTTCAGATTTTTCTTCTGACGGTGAAAAGACGGCTGACCTTTCTCTGATCTATATTTGTAAATTTAATACTTCAGTTTCGATAGAAGACGCTGTGAACAGGATTTACAATACCGGCGAAGTTGAATATGCGCAGCCTAAATATATTCAGCAGGTTTCTTTTACACCAAATGATCCTTCGCTGGGTTCACAATATTTTTTAAACAAAATTCAGGCTCCTGCCGGATGGGATATACAGCAGGGTGATACAAATGTTGTGATCGGAATAGTAGATTCAGGCACAGACTGGGATCATCCCGATCTTGCTGCCAATATAAAAATTAATTATAATGACCCGATAAACGGTATTGATGACGATAATGACGGTTATGTTGATAATTACAGAGGCTGGGATCTGGCCGGAGCGGATTACACGAATGTAGTGCCGGATAATGATCCGATGATAATGGGATCCAATAACGCTCACGGTTCGCACGTTTCAGGTGATGCTTCTGCGGTTACCAATAACGGAACAGGTGTAGCCGGCGCAGGATTCAAATGTAAGATAATGGGAATAAAATGCGCTGCGGATAATGATACAAGAGGTCCCGGTGGACTTGGACTGATAATTACAGGATATGAGGGAATTAAGTACGGAGCTGATATGGGATGCGATATTGTTAATTGTTCTTGGGGCGGCGGTGGCGGCGGTCCTTTCGAACAGGATATAATCACTTACGCAACTATCAACAAAAACACACTCGTAGTATGCGCTGCAGGTAACAATAGCAGCAGCGCTTCTTTTTATCCGGGTGCTTTTAAATATGTTATTAATATTGCTTCAACTACATCATCGGATACCAAATCAGGATTTTCAAATTACGGAAATAACATTGATGCCTGTGCTCCCGGATCGGGAATTTACAGCACAGTATATAACAATTCCTATGCTACATATGACGGTACATCTATGGCGTCGCCAATCACGGCAGGTGTCTGTGGAATAGTCAAATCAAATTTTCCCGGATATACAGCGATTCAGGTCGGTGAAAAGGTAAGAGTCACTTCTGATAATATTGATGCTGTTAATCCTTCATATGCCGGCAAACTCGGAAAAGGAAGGATCAATATGCTGAGAGCTCTTACAGTGAATTCTCCATCAGTTAGACTTCTGACACATACAGTCACTGACGGAAATAATAACGTACCGCAGCCGAATGATACAATAAGAATTACGGGTGATTTTAAAAATTATCTGGATCCGGTCAACAGTGTTACCGCCTCTATTTCCACGGCTTCAGGAGCAGTTACCATCATGAATGACGCTTCTTCTCTGGGCGCAATACCGACTTTAGGAAATGCCAGTAACGCTTCATCACCTTTTGTTGTTCTTATTAACAGTAATGCGGCAGCAAATACTATAGTGGAGTTTAAGATCTCTTATTCTGACGGATCATATACTGATTTTGAATATTTAAATGTAGTGGTAAATCCGAGCTATTTCAATATGAATGCAAACAATATCGAGACAACCATAAACAGCAGAGGTAATTTCGGATACAATGATTATTTTACCAACAGTCAGGGCGTAGGTTTTAAGTATAACAATATGACAAGTATTCTTTATGAGGGCGGTCTTATTTGTGCTACATCAGATCAGAAAGTTTCAGATTGTGTAAGAGGAAGTGATCAGGCAGTACAGAGCGCTGATTTTACAAGTATAATTCCGTTTCAGCTGACAGAGCCCGGTGTAGTTTCAAATCAGGACGGAAATGCGCGGTATAATGATGACGGTGCAGGAATAAGCAAGATAGGTATTGAGATAAATTTCAGCAGTTATGAATTTAATTCTGCCGGGGATGAAGATTATGTAATAATGAAATATAGAATTAAGAATACGACAGGAAGTGAGATCACAAATTTCTATGCAGGACTGTTCGGAGACTGGGATGTTGGTACCGGTGGCGCATCAAACAAAGCTGACTGGGATGCTTCAAATCATCTTGGATACGTCTGGAGAGCGGATAACAATCCCGGAACATATGCGGGGGTAGCTTTAATTTCAGCATCAAATTCAAATTACTGGGCGATTGATAACGAGCAGAATATAGCCGGAAACCCCTGGAATATTTATGACGGATTCACAAATGCAGAAAAATATGAAGCGTTATCGTCAGGAGTTGGAAGACAACAGGCTGGCGGGTCTAACGGAAGAGATGTATCAAATTTGATAGGTAGCGGTCCTTATTCGATCCCGTCAAATGGTGAGATAGTTATAGCTTTTGCAATACTTGCAGGAGATAATTTAGCTGATCTTCAGGCAAACACTGTAGCGGCAAGGAATAAATACAATACGGTACTTGGTATCACTAATTTTAATTCGCAGATCCCTGAAGAGTATTCTTTGTCACAAAATTATCCGAATCCATTCAATCCTTCTACAAACATCAAGTTTGCGATTTCAAGCCCGGGATTCACTTCACTTAAGATCTATAATATGCTGGGTAAAGAGGTTTCAAAATTAGTAAGTGAAAATCTGCAGGCAGGTTCATATGAATATAACTGGGATGCATCTGCTTTTACAAGCGGAGTTTATTTTTATAAGCTTGAGTCTGACGGATTTGCCGAGACTAAAAGAATGCTGCTGGTGAAATAGTGACAAATGTCCCCTCAGAAATTGTTAAATTTATAAACTTAACAAAA
>CALMST010000194.1 GCA_937872315.1 uncultured Ignavibacteria bacterium
TAAAAAAAAAGAGTGCCCATTTCCGGACACTCTTTTATATTTATATATTAAATCTATTTCTTATTTATTCACCAACTTCATACACTCTAAACACTCCGCACTCCACACACTAGAAACTACGCTTCTTTTATGATCCTCATCTTATAGAAAGATCTCCATACAAAGTATAAAGCAATGACAAAGAATACTAAACCGACCATCGGAGCTGAATCTCTGAATGTTTCAGTAATTGCAATTTCCATTGCAAGCAGTCCGAAAAGAGTCGTGAATTTAATTATAGGATTCAATGCTACTGAAGAAGTATCTTTAAAAGGATCACCTACTGTATCACCGATAACTGTTGCATCGTGAAGAGGTGTACCTTTTTCTCTGAGATCAACTTCCACAACTTTCTTGGCATTATCCCATGCACCTCCGGCATTTGCCATGAATATAGCCTGGAACAAGCCGAACACAGCTATTGATATCAGATAACTGATAAAGAAACAGGCAGGAGCATTATTCTCACCTACGGGAGCTGACATAAATGCAAATGCTATAGCAAATGAGAATACTGCTATAAAGATATTGAACATACCTTTCTGCGCATATTTTGTACATATCTCAACGACCTTCTTGGACTGTTCAGTCGAAGCGCTCATATCAGCATTTTCATCTAAGTTAATATTCTTTTTAATATATTCAACTGCGCTGTACGCACCGGTGGTAACTGCCTGTGTGGATGCGCCTGTGAACCAGTATATCACCGCGCCTCCGCAGAGGAATCCGAGTATGGAATATGGATTTAAAAGATTCAATACAGTCTCAGGTTCTACACCAAGTACGCTTTTCAGTACAAGTATAAGCGAGAATATCATAGTTGTAGCTCCTACAACAGCTGTTCCTATCAGAACAGGTTTTGCAGTTGCTTTAAATGTATTACCCGCTCCGTCATTTTCTTCAAGATAAAGTTTAGCTTTTTCCCAGTCAGGTTTGAAACCGAATTCTTTTTCGATAGCTTTTTCATTCTCTTCCTTATTTTCTTCAATAAGTGACAATTCATAAATAGACTGAGCATTATCAGTTACAGGTCCGTAAGAATCAACAGCAATAGTAACAGGTCCCATTCCAAGCATACCAAATGCTACAAGTCCGAATGCAAAAATAGTGTGATAATCCATCATTGCCTCAGGTATCGATCCTGATGCAATATAAGCTCCGTACATTAAACCAAAGAAAACCATTCCAAGCCAGAATGCACTGAAATTTCCTGCTACAAGTCCTGATAGTATTGTCAAAGATGCTCCGCCTTCTTTTGAAGCGGTTACAACTTCATCTACGTGTTTTGATTTAGGGGAAGTAAAAATTTTAGTAAACTCAGGTATAAGAGCTGCGCCTAAAGTACCAAAACTAATTATAATTGAAAGCGTGACCCATAGATTATCGGGAAGATCTCCGATCAGGAAGTAACTTACAATAAAGGTAACTATTATTGAAAGTATGGAAGTTATCCAGACCAGTGCTGTAAGAGGAGCTTCAAAATCCATTTCATCTTTACCTGTATATTTGATCTTAGAAACAAATCCGTTAATATAGAATGCTGCTATAGATGTAATGATCATTAAAATTCTCATCACAAATATCCATACAAGCAGAATAGCCTGTAATTCAACACCCGGAATAGCAAGTACGATAAAACTGATCAAAGCAACACCGGTCACACCGTAAGTCTCAAATCCGTCAGCTGTAGGTCCTACGGAATCACCCGCATTATCACCGGTACAGTCTGCTATGACACCGGGATTTCTCGGATCATCTTCTTTGATCTTAAAAACAACTTTCATAAGATCCGAACCAATATCCGCGATCTTTGTGAAAATACCTCCTGCAATTCTCAGTGCTGATGCCCCGAGTGATTCACCGATAGCAAAACCAATAAAACTCGCTCCCGCATATTCTCTCGGAACATACAAAAATATTATAAGCATCATTATAAGCTCAACACAGATAAGAAGCACACCGATGCTCATTCCTGCATTAAGGGGAATGGTAAGAAGTTTAAGAGGCTTTCTTTCCAGTGATGCAAACGCCATACGGCTGTTTGCCAGAGTGTTCATCCTGATACCGAACCAGGCAACTCCGTAAGATCCGAGTATTCCGATTACGGTCCACATTAAAATAAGAATAACACCTCCTGCTGATTCATGCTGAAGTACGCCGAAATAAAAAGCTATACATGCGCCGATGAAAACAAACAGGATAAGTAAAAATTTTCCCTGCTGAAGCAGATATGTCTTACAGGTCTCAAAAATGATCTGCGACACTTCAAGCATTGATTTATGTGCCGGTAATTTTTTTACTGCAAGGAACTGATAGATACCAAACCCAAGACCAAGCAGACATACTACAATACCATAGATCAGTAATTGATTTTGCTCTGCATTAAGCTCGGGAATCTTTAAATTAGCTTCACTTGCGAAAGACATAACCGGAGCTATGATCACAAGTAGAATACTTAATAAATATTTCCGCATTTTTTATGTTTTGATTTTTTAAAACTTATAGTTTTTTGAAAATTTTTATTTGAATGTTTATTGTATTGCCGGAATGAATGAAATAATTTCTGATAAATTAATATTGGGGAGTTAACTTTTAAAACAGGTAAAGTCATTAAAAGCATAGATCAGATAAATATTTTATTGTAGTTATTCATTGTTTTGGTTAATCCATCGGTTATAAAACTTTTCATGCAGTCTGTATAGAACGGTATCATCTTTTTTATTATCTCTATCTCATCCTTTTCAAAAACACCGAGTACAAAATCTATAAATTCTTCTTTTGCGGGAACTTCTTCTTTTCCTATACCTATTCTCATCCTTGGGAATTCATCTGAGTTCAGATGATAAATGATACTCGATAATCCATTATGTCCTCCGTCGCTGCCGTTTTTCCTAACCCTTATCATTCCAAGAGGTATCTGAAAATCATCCACTACGACAAGTATATTCTTCAGATCAGGCTTTTCGGTTTTTTCAGAAAGCTCAGCTTCATGTCTTTCTATGAATTCCCTAACGGCTATCCCGCTGTTATTCATATAAGTGGCAGGCTTAATAAGATAAACTTCTTCGTTGCCTATTTTACCTTTAGCCTCGAGCCAGTCACCTTTGCTTTCCGAAAATTTTATATTTAAGAACGATGCAAAAAAGTCTAAAGCTATGAATCCAATGTTATGTCTGGTCAGTTCGTATTTTGAGCCCGGATTACCGAGTCCAATGATCAGCTTCACTGATTAAATATCTTTTGTTATGATCAAAAAATATTATTTACCTTCTTTATCAGATTCGCCATCTTCGTCATCCTTCTTGGATTTGGAGACTAATTCCGGTTCTGAAGGTGCTTCAGTTTCTTCCGATGCTGTTTCTTTTTCGACAGTAGGCGGTACAACTGCAACGACAGAAGAATTCTCATCATTGAGAATAGTGATATTCTCAAGCTTAAGATCACTTACCTTTACTGAATCATTCATACCCAGAGCAGAAACATCGACATCTATGTGAGACGGTATGTTTTTTGGAAGACATTCGATCTGAAGTTTGTGAAGTATATGCTGGAGAACACCTCCGTCTTTAACTCCGATTGCATTTCCTACCAGATGAACAGATACCTCTATGGTTATAGTCTCTCCTTCTTTCAAAGCAAACAGATCAAAATGAAGAGGCTGATCTGAAACAGGATGAAACTGAACATCTTTTAAAATACAGCTGTAGTTAGAAGAGTCTCCTTCAAAGCTCAGATTTACTATATGTGATTCTGTTGTATAGATGATCGGTCTGAGATCTTTTTCAGTAGCTGAAAGGCTGATATTTTCAGAGCCGTGACCATAATATATTCCGGGAATGACACCTGATTTCCTCAGCTGATTCAAAGTACCTTTTAAGCTATCTTCTCTTTTTTTAGCTTTTAATGTTATTTCTGACATGACAATTAAATTTTTATTTGATAAGCTACAAAGATAGCTTATATATGAAAATTAATCAATTGATTTCTCTTTCAAATACCTTACTCCTGATTTTAATTAATTAGTATAGGAAAATGGAAAAATTAAAAAACCTGAATGCATTTAAAGTAATCAGGTTAACATAATTGAAATTAGCACATCTATAAATTAATAAGAAATCATAAAAACCTTTTAAAATCTAATATTATAGTGCTGAAAATGAGGTTTGATAAAGATATCAGGAAACAGGAAAAATTTGTACCGGGAGAGGGACTTGAACCCCCGACCTACGGATTATGATTCCGACGCTCTAACCAGCTGAGCTACCCCGGCAAAATTTTACGAACAGCAAATTAACTTTATTCAAAATCTTATTCAATACTATAATTGAATTTTTTTTAAAATATTAC
>CALMST010000195.1 GCA_937872315.1 uncultured Ignavibacteria bacterium
TCAATACTCAATACTCAATACTCAATACTCAATACTCAATACTCAATACTCAATCAAACAAATTCAAAATATTCCTTGCGATAACCATCTTCTGAACTTCCGAAGTACCTTCGCCTATTGTCATTAGTTTAACATCCCTGTATAATTTTTCGACCGGGAATTCTTTAATGAATCCGTATCCGCCATGAACCTGAATAGCTTCATTAGTTGCTCGTGTAGCTGCTTCACTTGCATAATATTTTGCCATAGCGGCGACCAGATTTATTTCTCTGCCCTGATCCTTTGTCCATGCTGCTTTCAGAACGAGTAATCGTGCCGCATCAAGTTCTGTTGCCATATCAGATAATTTAAACTGTATTCCCTGAAACTCCGATAATGACTTTCCGAATTGTTTTCTTTCTTTTGCATATTTAACAGAAGCATCAAGAGCGCCCTGGCCTATTCCGAGTGAAAGAGCCGCAATTGCAATTCTTCCGCCGTCAAGTATCTGCATGCATTGTTTAAATCCTTGTCCTTCTTCACCTATCAGATTTTCGGCAGGAACTTCCACATTATCAAAAATTAATTCAGCAGTATCAGATGATCTCATGCCGAGTTTATTTTCTTTCTTGCCTGTTGTAAAACCTTTCATTCCTTTTTCAAGAATAAATGCTGATATTCCGTTGTTTCTTTTTGATTTATCAGTTACAGCAGTTACAACAAATGTTTCACCTACGCTTCCATGAGTAATAAACAGTTTGCTGCCATTAAGTATATAATAACCGTCTTTCTTTTCTGCAGTAGTTGCCATGCCGCCTGCATCACTTCCCGAAACATTTTCTGTAAGTCCCCAGGCTCCCATCTTTTTCCCCGATGCAAGATCAGGAAGATACTTTTTCTTTAATTCGTCATTGGCAAAACTGTAAATATGATTTGTGCATAATCCGTTGTGAGCAGCGATCGTAAGTCCCATTGAAGGATCGACTTTAGATATCTCTTCGACTATCAATGCATATTCCACAGTAGAGAAATGCGCACCGCCGTATTCTTCAGGAAAAATAATTCCGAGAAATCCCATCTCACCCATCTTCCGGGCTATATCCATAGGAAATTCCTGTGATTCATCATATTTCATTATATATGGCGCGATCTCATTTTGTGCAAAGTCCCTTGCAAGTTTTTGTACCGCAAGTTCCTGTTCCGATAAGTTAAAATCCATTTATTATTATTTTTATTTTTTTAAATAATGTCCTGTAATATAGCAATATTAAATTTTGGGTTAAATATTAAATTCCCTTCATATTAAAAAATTTGCTTTATAATATTTAGATTTAAAGTTAATTGTTTAAGGTATAAATTAACTTTAAAAATACAATGAAAACCTTAATATTATTTTTATTCTTTATATCATACTCAATTGAAGCCACCGCCGATGAAGCATATCCCGAGTGGCAGCTTTCACAGGAAAACGGGATCGGTAAGTTTGTAAAAGTTTATATTAAAGGGAATATAATAGCAGGTGCTGATCTGGAAACAATTGTTCCGGGCAGATATATGATCCGCAAATACAATCCGGATGGAAGCGTTATCTGGTCACATTACGGTACTTGTTCCGGATCAAAAGTTAACGGGTTAGTTTTGGACAGTTCAGGTAATATTTATACAACCGGATATTGTACTGAAAACACTGAGATTTATACAATGAAGCTTGATTCTTCCGGAGCGCTTCAATGGTACTCCGCATACAGTTCAACCGGAAATGTAAACACTATTAAAAAAGTTGGTAATTTTATTTACGTCTGCGGATATGATATTGTAAATGGCAATCAGGATATACTTTTAATTAAATATGATTTGAATGGAAATCAGATATTTTCTAAAACAGCAGATATTCTGAACAGCAATGAAGATGCCGCATATTCAACTGATATTGATTTTGCCGGAAATATTTATATCGCAGGAATTACATATAATCCTGCTTCTGGTTATGACGACTTTGTTCTGAAATATTCATCTGCAGGCATACTGCTTTGGAATGTTAGTTATGGAAAAACCGACTCAGTTGATTTTGCCTGCAAAATATTTTACAGGAACGGTTATTTATATGCCGGGGGTACAAGTAATGGTGCGGGAAACGATAACGATTGCTTGATTTATAAATTAAATGCCGGAGACGGAAGCGGTATATGGATCAGGCGGTACAATGGACCGGTTAACGGAAATGATTCTTTAAATGATATGAAGATAGATGATTACGGAGATATATATATTGCATGTTCCGGTCAGAACAATGTTTATACGGATATTGTAACTCTAAAATATAATTCTGACGGAATCCAGCAATGGGAAAAACGTTATCTTAGTAATTATTTCAGTTCTTATGCCCGTTTACTTTCGATCGACAATTCACAAAACATTTACGTATTCGGGACCGACAATATTTATGCCAATGGAAAGATCCCGAAATACAACCCTGACGGAGTACGTAAATATTCAGGTTACTATTATGGCTTATGCATTGGTTTTCCGACTTTAGTCTGTTATAACCAGTATATCAGATCAATGGATATTGATAATTCAGGAAACCTGTATTTAACTGGTTCTGAAAGACTGGACTATACATATACTGACATTTTTGTTGTTGGAAAAATTTTACAGGTTGTTTCAAATGTTTTACATTTGAAATTTAATATTGAGGGATTTTATGATCCCGGAAATGATTTGTCAGTTCCGGATACTGTAAATGCTTTAATGAGAAAGAAAGATGCACCGTATGAAATAGTATATTCAGCCAAGAGTAAAAAGGATCAGAATGGAGATGTATCAGTTAACTTTAATTTAAATTCAAATACAGGATTAAACTATTATCTTATACTTAAGCACAGAAATTCTATTGAGACCTGGAGTTCCGTAAGCATTTCCTTTTTAAAAGATTCATTAAATTATGATTTCACTGAATCCGATTCCAGATCTTATGGCAGCAATATGATCAGGAAGGGATCAGAATGGGCAATTTATTCGGGCGATGTGAATCAGGACGATGCAATAGATCTGTCAGATGTGACTTCTGTTCAATATGATATGATAAGTTTTAACGGAGGATATATAAACTCAGACGTAAACGGGGATTATATAACAGATCTGAATGATATTATTCTTACATATAAAAATAAAGTATCAGTAATTTCAGTTGTAAAACCTTAGGTTTAATGAAATTTAGAAATTAAATACATGGTAAAAAATTTCAACTACTTACTTTTAACTGTTTTTCAGTTCTCTGCTTCCGGGTTTTGTGACAGGAATATTTTTAAGCCATTCCGGTAATTCATCTTCTTTGAATTTTATAACTTCGGTTTTTGCAAGAGAAAACTGCTCTGTCCCAAAATCTACGCTTCCGTTGCTTCTGTCAACAATAAATCCCACCCCGCATAAATTTGCTTCACTCCTTTTTACAAGATCTATGACTTCAAATACACTGCCGCCAGTTGTAACTACATCCTCGCATATAAGTACATTTTCACCTTTACCAAGTTCAAATCCCCTTCTTAAAGTCATAACATTATTTTCTCTTTCACTGAAAATCGTTCTGACATTAAGTTGCCTTCCAACTTCCGTGCCGAATACGATCCCGCCGACAGCCGGAGATATGACTACATTGATATTTTTATCATAAAACCTTTCTGCTATAGCGCTTGCAAACATACTGTTGCAATAGGGATACTGTAAAACCTTTGCGCATTGAAAATAATGCGGGCTGTGATAACCGGATGTAAGAATGAAATGCCCCTCCAGCATGGCACCGGTCTTTTTGAAGATGTCTAATATCTGTTCGCTGGTCATTTTTTAGTATTAAGTATTAAGTATTAAGTATTAAGTATTAAGTATTAAGTATTAAGT
>CALMST010000196.1 GCA_937872315.1 uncultured Ignavibacteria bacterium
AGGGAGCATCATAGCAAAACAGGCATCTTGAACTCTCATAATAAGCCTGATTGTCGTTCATCAATGGCTTGATCTGTGAAAAGTTCTTGTAGTATTCGGGTTCGGATTTAGGTGGCTTGTACATAAACAGTATTGTGTATTGGGTATTGAGTAATTTGTTTTTAGTTATTGTTAAAAGATTTGATAAGATTGTATATCATTTTTTGTAACAAATCAATTTTGTGTAATAATAAATTAAAATTGAATTCATTCAGGTAGTTAAGTTCCTTGGAAATTATAAGCTGCGTTTCTAATTCATACAAAGATCCATTGGCAGTTCCCAGAAAATTTTTAAACTCTCCTTTGGTATTTCTACCTGCTCCTTCTGCAATATTGGAGGGAACAGATACTGCAGATCTTCTTATTTGGCTTGTTAATCCAAATTTTTCCTCTGATGGAAAATTTCTAGTTAATTTATAAATTTCTTTAACTAATTCTAAAGATTGTTGCCATATTCGTAACTTCTTGTAATCATGCATATCCCTAATATAATTTAAAAAACATCGAAACAAATATAACTACCCAATACACAATACTCAATACTCAATACTCAATACTTATTATAAAATCACAGCTCCGTAATCTTCTCATACGTCTCCGGCCTTCTGTCCCTGAAGAACTGCCACGTCGCCCTTACCTCTTCTATCATATCAAGATCGAATTCTGCAACAAGAAGTTCATCGTTATCTTCCGAAGCCTGCGCAAATATCTGTCCGCGGGGATCGACGAAATAGGATGAACCATAGAACTTTCCGAGGTTCCATGGTTTCTCTTCACCGACTCTGTTGATGCAGCCCATGAAATACCCGTTGGCTGCTGCATGCGCCGGCTGTTCGAGTTTCCACAGGTATTGTGAAAGTCCGGCAACTGTTGCCGAAGGATTGTAAACAATCTCTGCGCCGTTGAGTCCGAGTATCCTTGCTCCTTCGGGGAAGTGTCTGTCATAGCAAATGTAAACTCCGACTTTACAGTACTTCGTCTGAAAAACAGGATAGCCGAGATTACCCGGTTTAAAAAAGAATTTTTCCCAGAAACCCGATGTATGCGGAATGTGATTCTTCCTGTATTTGCCGAGATACTTGCCGTCAGCGTCTATGACAGCGGCTGTATTGTATAATATTCCGGCCTGTTCTTTTTCGAATACCGGAACTATCATTACCATATTATATTTTTTTGCATACTCCTGCATTTTTTCTATTGTAGGACCCGGAACAGATTCTGCTGATTCATACCATTTCTTATCCTGACCGGGACAAAAGTACGGTGTGTTGAAAATTTCCTGAAGGCAAAGTATCTGAACGCCTTTTTTTCCTGCATCTTCAATATAAGGAATGTGTTTGTCAACCATTGCATTTACGATTTCCTGTATAGTCCCTTCACCTTCAGTTTTTGGGAGACTCATTTGAATTAGTCCGGATTTAATTATTCTCGGCATAGATTAATATTAAATTATAAAATTTTTTTATGAAGATCATAATTTTTAAATTAAAAATAAACAATAAACTTAATGTAAATAAAAAAATCATCAGCAGTAGCTGATGATTTTTATAATATTGAAAAATAAAATTAATTACATTACCTGAGCAGGATCATTTTTCTTGATTCAATAAAAACACCGTTAGCATACATGGTATAAAAATAAACACCGCTGCTTAGATTCGAATTTCCGTATGTAAAATTGTTATTGCCGATCGGAAAGAATTTATTGTTTACAGCTCTGTCAACTTCCACGCCTTTTACGTCATATATCACAATACTTACATTTGCGCTTCTTGTAAGATTAAATTTAAAAGTAGTAGATGGATTAAAAGGATTCGGATAATTCTGATACATCTTGTATTCGGTCGGGATTATATTATTAACTGTAATAGAATTTTTCACTGCAGCAAGCGCATCAATTATACCCCAGCCTACCAGGTTGTTTGGATTAGAATTATTGTCAGATGTATTTCTCAGGATATTCCGGATATCAACCGGTGAAAGATCCGGATTCGCATGAAGCATTAATGCGCATACAGCGGCTACCATTGGGCAGGAAAGGGAAGTACCGAAATAGATACCCGTGTATCCTGTATTGCCGGCGCCGAAACGCGCTGTGTACATATTAGAACCCATTGCCATTACATCCGGTTTTATTCTGCCGTCTGCAGTCGGACCGACAGAAGAATAACCTGCCCGGACTCCTGAATTATTAACCGAACCTACTGTGATCACACTGTCTCCGTCAGCGGGTGCGCTTAATGTGTTGTGTAACTGATTATAACCGGCATTCCCGGCAGAGATCACCACAACAATTCCTTTACTCACCGCAAGATCAGCAGCTCTTGTAATTAAAGGTGTCTGACCGTCCATCATTTCCCAGGTGTAAGATGCATACGGAGGATCAAATACATCATATCCGAGAGAGCTTGTAATAATATCCGCGCCAAGACTGTCAGCCCATTCGGCAGCCGCGATCCAGTTATCTTCCTCAAGGCGGATTTCTATTCCGTCAATTTCAGTTTTTGCAAGAATAAACTTTGAATTAAATGCAGGTGAGACGAGAAATCCGGGAGCAAATCCGCATACAAGCGACAATGTCAAAGTACCGTGCCTGCCTGTTCCGATTCTTCCCGGTCCGTCGGCAACTATAGTATCTCCATTAACAAAATCATAAGTTCTCAAACCTTTGTTCCTCATCAATTCAAAACACGGGTGCTGCAGATTATCAAATCCCGCATCTAAGGAAGCTATAAGTACTCCCGAGCCGTCAAATCCCATATTATGAACAGGCGGAACATTTATTATCTGTGCCTGATTTATCGAATTACCATAGTTTATGTCAAAAGTACTATTTGGATTTGTGTCAAATTCTGTCTCAGGTCCCGATATGATATGATCTTCCCTGTCCTTTACATAAGTCCTGACTACGTCGATATTCTTTACATATTCTTTATTGCTTATGAGATCAATTTCGTTTTTTGTCAGATAACATGAAACTCCGTTGAACCATTTTGTTCTCTGCTTAATGATTATCCCGGCATTTGTAAAATCATTTATATAATCTTTACTGACAGGTTTATCACTTTCATTAAATTTCACATTATTCTTGATCCTTATATTTCTCCTTTGAATGGATTCTTTTGTAAGGAAAGACTCCGGATGAGATGACATAAAATCAGATTCAGGACCTTTGTCAGTGAAAAAGACCCATACAAGATTTTTTTCGTTAGAATTCTGTAAAGATGTTTTATGAAGGAGCTCCGGACTTATTTTTGAGTTATTGCTTCCGAAACTGTAAAATACTGATGCTGCGAGGAATAAACTCAAATAGCGGAAAATTCTTTTTGAGTGTTTCATAATTTAAGGGTTTTAATTATAAATATTCCTGAGGTTTTTGGGTTATAGGAAATTGATTTTTATAAAACTAAACCCTTTCACTTTAAAAATCAATACCGTATTAATTTTTTTTAAAATGTTCCGGAAAGTAATGTCTCAAAATTTAAAAAAGTAAGTGCTATTTGAATTTAACTTCTTTAATTTCTAATATAACAAAACCTTAAATGAACATATTAATAATGAAATTTCTGGCATTTCTGTTTGCCTGTTCTTACGGATTCATCGGGGAATATAATTTTCACAATGATTCAGATAAAACGGAAATTGTAGTTATTGGAACTGTTCATGAAAACACACCGAATTTCAACGCAGACACTTTACTCGAAATTATAAATAGATTTAAACCCGATGTAATACTTCTCGAATCGGACAGTACATATTTTAATAGTGATTTTACACTCGAAGAGGAAATTGAATATATGTTTCCGGAGACTGCAGCCATTACGGAATATTCAAAAAATAATCCGGTTATACTCAGACCTTATGATATTTCAGGCCGTGATGATTTTCTTAATGATCAATCAAGACTAACCGGTCAATCGGGATTTTTCAATGAAATAGATTTGCTTAGTGATAGCGGAATTTATAATGAGAAAGGCTTTGAGATCTATTCCAAAATTAATATGATGAAGGAAATTGCGGAGGAAATGTCATACTCGACTTTAACATTTATTAACAGCGAAGACGGAAGTAAAAATATTGATACAATAAATTACTATACTTATGAAGGACTTAAAGTTCTTATAGAAGTTACCCCCGAACTTTCTCAATATGCTTCTTACTGGAAAAATGAATATGAATTCTGGATCAAAAGAAACAATGCAATGGTGATTAATATACTTGAATTGTCCCGAAAATATGAAGGAAAGAAAATCTTAGTAATGTGCGGATTTGCCCATAAAAATATTCTTCTGACCGGATTAAAACTCAGATCAGAAGAATATAACATAGAAGTGGGATCACTTAATGATATTTAATTCTCCTGGACGTTTGCAGAATGAAATACCGGTTAGATCCCGGATATAACAACTATGATAATTAAGTGCTGTTTTAAAAGATCAGATATTCTTTACTATTTCTTTACCAAATTGTGAGCAGCTCACTTCGGTAGCATTTAACATCTGCTCAGCAAAATCAAAAGTCACTTTTCTGCTGTCAATGGCAGCCCTCACTCCCTTCTCAATCAATTCCGCAGCTTCTGTCCAGCCCATATAATTAAGCATCATCATTCCTGAAAGAATAACAGAACAGGGATTCACTTTGTCAAGTCCCGCAAGCGAAGGAGCCGTACCGTGAGTAGCTTCAAATATTGCATGACCGGTAATGTAATTTATGTTGCCTCCCGGAGCGATACCTATACCTCCAACCTCAGCAGCTATTGCATCAGACAGATAATCACCGTCAAGATTAGCAGTTGCAATGATGTCAAATTCTTCAGGATGTGTAAGTACTTTCTGTAAAGCATTATCGGCAATAGAATCTTTTATGAGTAATTTTCCCGAATCGGTTGCTTCTTTTAAATTTTTATCTGCGGCTTCTCTTCCTTCGGTTTCCAGAGTCTTTTCCCACTGCATCATAGTGTATATCCTGTCACCGTATAACTCTTCGGCGATTTCATAACTCCAGTCCCTGAATGATCCTGAAGTAAATTTCATAATATTGCCTTTATGTACTATGGTTATGGATTTTCTGTTATGCTCAAAGGCATACTTCAACGCAGCTATCATAAGTCTCTGCGCGCCGACTCTTGAAATGACTTTGATGCCAATTCCAACTTCAACAATATCTGTCTCCGGCAGGTCTTCCGCTTTTAGGAAATCATTTGTCTTTTTAAGTGTACCGAATCTTATTTTCTCAAATCGTTCAGGAAATTTCTCCTTAATGAATTCCATAAGTATTTTATTGTCTTCGGTGTCTGCTTTGAATTCAATTCCGGTATAAATATCTTCAGTGTTTTCCCTGAAAATTATCATATCCACTTTCTCAGGGCGTCTCACCGGTGTTTCGATGCCGCCGTAATATTTTACAGGTCTGAGACATACATACAGATCGAGCCCTTGTCTTAAAGCTACATTTATTGAAGTTATGCCTTTTCCTACCGGGGTTGTGAGAGGACCTTTTATACCTATGAGATATTTTTTGAATGCATCAACAGTTTCTTCCGGAAGCCATTCACCTGTTTTCTCATAAGCTTTCCCGCCAGCAAGTACTTCCAGCCATTCAATTCTGCGTTTTCCTTCATAAGCTTTTTCCACGACGGAATCAAAAACATATTGTGAAGTTCTCCATATTTCAGGACCGATACCGTCTCCGCTTACAAATGGAATTACAGGATCATCCGGTACATTTAAAACATTATTAGTTACAGTAATTATATTTCCCATTTATTTGATAATTAAAAAAAGGTAATTTACTCAAATTAAAAATTTTCTTGTATCCATTATTTGTTCCTCTGATCAGATTATAACTCTGATCGGGATATTCTTAAAATCCGTAGAAAGAAAATAATATGAACAATTATCTTATTGATCTGGATAAATCTAAAGGAAGACTTGAAGCATTAAGCGACGGCATATTTGCCATCACAATGACAATGATGATTATAGATCTGAAGATCCCGGATAATTCTTATCATAATCTGAGCCCGGAGGAGTTAAATAATTCCTTACTGACACTTCTTCCGGCAATCAAATCTTACTTCCTCAGTTTTTTCATACTCGGAATATTCTGGTTAAGGCAGCAGATACAACTTAGCATGGTAAGTATTGAAAGTAAATATTCTATAATATTTTATATATTTTTCCTGTTGTTAATAGGATTTGTGCCTTTTACAGTTAATCTGATCAAAAGATACCCGGATTACCACACACCTTTTATATTGTATTCATTAAATCTCTTAATGATAAGTTTAATCTTATTTTTCAATGTTTTTTTAGCATACAGGAAAGAAAACTTTAAGAAGAACACAAGCTTACCGGACAAAGGCAAAAAGTTTTTAACTTACACTGGCTTTACAGTAATTATATTTTTAACGGGTTTTATTATTTCATTTTTTGATGTTGAAATTGCGTTCTATGCCATTATTGTGGATCCGGTTTACTTTTTTGTGTACAGGAGATTCAGAAAAGCAGGTGATTAAAACTACTAAACACGGTTTTGAAAATATTTTAAAAAATAAATAAAATACACTTATGACAAATCAAAAATTAATTCTGCTGGTATTACTGTTTGCCGGATTTTCTTTTTCTTTTAAAAATTTTAATTTCGGCACAGCGGGTTCCGAAGAAAAGTATATTAAAACCGAATTGTTTTTCGGATTGAATAAACCCGACGGTTCGGTAATATCCGAGCAGGAGTGGGAAAGTTTTGCGGATACGGTTATTTCAAAGACATTCTCTAAAGGCGCAACTATCTTGAAATCCGATGGAAGATGGCTTTCAGGTGATACATTAATAAAAGAAGATTCAAGAGTCGTAATTTATTTCAGCAGGATTTTTGAGATGACAGAAGAATTTTCGGATAAGATAGATCTTTTAAGAGAAAAATATAAGAAATATTATGATCAGGAAGCTGTACTCAGAACGGATGACTTTATCAATGCCAGTTTTTGAAGTAATTTGAGCAGTTAATTAACTTATATTATCAGTTCATCCGATTTACCTGTCAATTTGATAAACAAAGATTTTTCAAATATTACTTAATATTACTTTGATTTTGCAGGTCATTTTGTTTATTTTACGGGAATTAATTTAGAAATTACAAATGCCATTAAGACACAAATCAGCTCAGAAAAGAGCCAGACAAACCGTAAAAAGAACTGAAAGAAATAAAAAGTATAAAGCTATTCTGAAAGGTTCGGTGAAAAGAGTTACAGATTCAACAGATAAAGCAGCAGCTGAAACAGAACTCAAAAAAACAGTTGCATTACTTGACAGAGCAGCGGTTAAAGGAATTATTCATAAGAATAAAGCTGCAAATCAGAAATCCAAACTTTCCAGCCACGTAAACAAACTCGGGAAATAATTTTAATTATAAGTTTAAACAAAAAAGTCTGCCATCAGCAGACTTTTTTGTTTCTTATCATTTATTCAGATAAGATATCTTATATTCGGTAAAAACTTTTAGAGCGTTAAGAAACTCAGTCCAGCCGCTGCAATTTGCAAATGCGCTTTTTGCACCTGATTCATCTCCGTCCCAGCCTGATTCCTTTATTTTTATTTTTACTCTTCCGCTTACATTCTCAAAAGTGAATTCTGTTCTTATCCTGTAATCCACATTAGTACCATTCCATTCAAATATGATTTTTTCATTGGGATAAACTTCAATTACATTCAGCAATGCGGCTTCTTGTCCCCAGACCCATAATGCTTCACCGCATTTATCCAGATCTCTTCTTGCATCAGTCGTGAAATACTGTTTGACCATATCAGCTTTACACACGTTTTCCCAGACTGTTTTAAGATCAGATCTGATCACAATTCCGACAGTATAATGAACCTTGCCCGGACAGGTCTTTTCATGGAGGGCATTATAATTATAGGTTTTCATTTTATGGGTTTTTGTATGATATTACTTCTATTTCAACTTTTGCATCCAAAGGCAAAGCTGCTACGGCTACAGTGCTTCTGGCAGGAAATGAACTTGTGAAATATTCAGCATAAACTTCATTCATTTCAGAAAAATCTTTCATGTCCTTTAAAAATACCATTACCTTTATTACATTATTGAGAGATGAATCATTGTCTTCGAGAATGTTCTTAAGATTTTCAAATACCTGTCTTGTCTGAGCTTTTACATCACCGGATATTAATTTTCCATCACTGCCTAATGCAACCTGTCCGCAGGTGTAAATAAAATTTTCGAAACATACTGCCTGTGAATATGGTCCGATCGGTTTTGGCGCTTTATCTGAGAATAATACTTTTTTCATTATCTGTAAAATTTATTTTTTTATAGATCAAAGATCCGCTTTATCCGTGATCCTCTCAAGATCGTCATTCGAAAAATATTCTATTATGATCTCGCCCGAGAATTTGGTTTTTTTAACTATCTTAACTTTTGTGCCGAAATAATTTCTTAATTTATCTTCGATCTTCTGAATATACGGATCATATATCTCTCCGAGAGCTGGTTTTTTCTTACGTGTTTCCTTTGTGTCTTTTTTTGTCATCTCTTCAAGATTCTTGACGGTGATATTTTCATTGACTACTCTCTTCCATAAAGTGATCTGGTCTTCTAAGTTATCAACTCTGAGCAGCATACGGGCATGTGCTTCCGTGATCTCGTTGCGCCTTAAAGAAACTTTTATCTCAACCGGTAGTCTCTGCAGTCTGAGAAAATTTGCAACCGTACTTCTTTGTTTTGAAACCCTTTCAGCGATCTGCTCCTGTGTAAGATTATATTCTGCAGCAAGTTTGTTATATGAATCAGACAACTCCATCGGATTAAGATCTTCTCTCTGAATATTCTCAATAAGCGCTAGTTCAAGCAGATTATCATTCGTATCTTCAGTCATTTCGAATAAGTAAGCTGCGATGTTTTGCCTGCCCAGAAGCTTTACTGCTCTTAATCTTCTTTCACCGGATATCAGCATGTAATCTTCCCCTGATCTCTTGACAGTAATAGGCTGGATCAGACCTTTGAGCCGGATTGATTCTGCAAGCTCATGAAGCTTTTCTTCGTCAAAGTCCTCTCTTGGCTGAAGGGGATTCACAATAATTTTACCAACGGGAATTTCACTGGATGGTCTTTTCGGTTCGTTGATCTCATTTTCCGTAATGCTGATGTCAACATTCTTATCGGTAAAAATAGCTGAAAGACCTTTGCCGAGTACAGATGATTTATTTTCCATATTTTAATTATCAGGATTCATTGAATTTATTTTTATACTGTTGTCATCAGAGTCTTTTGATATCTCCTGTTCATGACTATGCCCATTTCGTCTTAAAAACTCCTTGCCCAGTTCAATATAATTCATAGCGCCCGTGGATGCCGGATCGTAACTTATAATTGGTTTTCCGTAACTAGGAGCTTCTCCTATCTTCACATTTCTGAATATCTTGGTTGTAAAAACTTTTTCTCCAAAAAATTTTCTTAATTCACTTTCAATCTGATTGGATAATTTTAATCTGGAATCAAACATAGTAAGAAGATATCCTTCAATGTTAAGATCTGGGTTGAATACATTCTTAACGTTTTTGATCGTATTCAGAAGCTGTGATAATCCTTCAAGGGCATAATACTCGCATTGAACGGGTATCAATAATGAATCTGCCGCTGTCAGCGCATTAATTGTAATCAAACCCAGGGAAGGAGGACAGTCTATAAAAATGAAATCATATTTCAAAGTGTTATTACTGTCGTGTATAAAACCCATTATCTTATTCTTCAAAACACTCTCACGTGAACTGACATCCACGAGTTCGAGTTCGGCAGCAACAAGATTTATATTAGAAGTAATTACATCAAGATTTTCAACTGAAGTATTTCTTATGCATTGGCTGACAGTTTTGTTTGATATCAGAATCTCATATACTGACGGATTTCCGGTTCCGGATTCCATGCCGAGACCTGAAGTGGCATTTGCCTGCGGATCAGTATCTATCAAAAGAACTTTCTTGCCTTGTCCGGCTATGGATGCAGAAAGATTTATGGCGGTAGTGGTTTTTCCGACCCCGCCTTTCTGATTGGATATGGAAATTATTTTAGTCAATAATATTATTAATTTGATCTTCTCTTCAGACCATTTAAAAACAAAATGTTTACAAACTTAATTTTTCGCCCGGCTTCAGGACTATACAGCTTTTCCCTATGGACTCTATCTTTTTTCTGAATTCATTTGCGTCGGCTTTTATAACATCAAATGTATTGTAGTGAACCGGTATTATATTCTTAGCATTAAGAAATTCTGCTGCCTTGACTGCATCATCTATACCCATTGTGAAATTATCTCCGATCGGGAGAAACGCATGATCGATCCTGTTCATCTCTCCGATAAGCTTCATGTCATAAAATAAAGCTGTATCTCCCGCATGAAAGATCGTTTTATCATTATATGAAATAAGAACACCCGCGGGATCACCTGCATACAAACCATCAGGTGTTGATGATGAATGATGTGCAATTGTAAGTTTTACTTTTCCGAATGGGAATAAATACGAACCGCCAATATTCATTGCATGTGATTTTATGCCGTATTTAAGGGTTAAATGATCCGCAAGTTCGACTGTAGCAATAACAGTGGCATCATTCTTTCTGGCAATCTCCCCGGTACTTCCCATATGATCACCGTGAGCATGTGTTAAAATTATATAATTACATTTTGCATCTTCAATTCTGATATCACACACCGGATTACCTTCTAAAAAAGGGTCAATGTAAATAGTATGCTGATCAATGTGGATCTCTATGAAAGAATGACCATGATATATTACTTTAGACATTTCGGTAAAATGATATTAATAAATTTGTTGAAATTACCATTATAAAGAAACTAATTCAATTTTATAATTTAGGCATATTAATTTAAGAACCCTTTTGAGAAAGATCCCATTTAAAACCGGAAATCCGGATGAAAATACCCTGGAAACGCATATTATTGTATAAAATCATTCTTTTGCTGAGATCCCGATCAATAAAAAGTAGAATTTACTGAATATGTATAAATTCTTAACTTTTTACTTAAAATGAAATAAATTACATTGTAATTCTTAACATAAAATTATAAAAAACATGTCGAAATTATTAAAAGAAAAATTAAGCTCTCAATGTGAATCACTTAGAGAAGAAGCCAAATCAATTATAAAAAACCATGGTGACAAAGCCATCGGAACAGTTGTAATTGACCAGCTTTATGGTGGTATGAGAGGTATAAAAGGACTGATCTGCGATACATCTTCTGTAGGTCTGGATACAGGATTGATCATAAGAGGAATTCCAATTTTAGAGTTAACAGATAAACTTCCTGAGGAGATTTTTTATCTATTACTTACAGGTAATCTTCCGGATGATGAAGCATTAAAAGAATTCCAATCAGATCTGTACAAGAGAGGAGAAGTTCCTTCTTATGTATGGGATGTCTTAAATGCAATGCCTGCGGATTCACATCCGATGGTAATGTTCAGTACAGCTGTACTGTGCATGGAAAAAGAATCTGAATTCAGAAAATCTTATGATGAGGGTATCAGCAAAGAGGATATGTGGGAACCAATGCTTGATGACTGTCTTAATATAATTGCAAGGGTCCCGCAGATAGCGGCATTCATTTACAGAAAAAAATTCAACAAGGGAGATATGAACTCACCTGATCCGAATCTTGACTGGGCTGCAAATATGGCAAAAATGCTTGGTGTAAAAGATGAAGACGGATCTTTTGCAAAATTAATGCAGCTTTATATGGTTCTTCACAGTGATCATGAAGGGGGAAACGCAAGCGCATTTACAAACAATGTGATCTCATCTACACTGTCTGATGCTTATTATGCTTTCAGCGGCGCATTAAACGCTTTGGCAGGACCGTTACACGGACTTGCAAATCAGGAATGTCTGAAGTTCATAATGAAAATGAGAGAAGAGATAGGACATACTCCAACTGATGATGAAATTAAAAATTATTGTCAGAACCTGCTTGATAATGGAGGACTTGTTTCAGGTTACGGGCATGCAGTTTTAAGAATAACTGATCCCAGATTCTCGGCATTTATGAAATTCGGTGATAATTCAACAGCCGGTGATGAAATATTCAAAATGGTAAAACAGATCTTTGAAATAGTTCCGAAATTACTGAAAGAGCAGGGTAAAGCAAAAGACCCGTGGCCGAATGTGGATGCGATCAGCGGTTCATTACTCTATCATTACGGCGTTAAAGAATATGAATTCTATACAGTATTTTTCGGTGTCTCCAGGATACTCGGATTCTCCGCTCAGATCATACTTGCAAGACTGATGGGAAATTCCATCATCAGACCAAAGTCTGTAACCACAGAATGGATAAAAAAAGAAACAGCGAAATAGTTTTATATCTTTTTAATAATATTTTAAAACCCGGAAAAAGTTTTTTTCCGGGTTTTATATTTTTATTTCCAGCTATCAATTGCATTCCTAATGCTTTTGGCTGAAGCTGTATCATACATGAAATACCAGTTGAGTGATTTTGGAGAAATGGTCCTGTCATCGGAATAATGAAAAAACAATACTGATTTTATTGCCGGATAACTCTGAGGCAGATCATTCAATGCATCAGAAAACCATTTGCTTCTGTCTCCACCGGTTTCGAGCGAACCGAATTCTGTTAGCATAATTGGTTTTTTAAATGAAGCTAACTGCTGATAATAATTTCCGAATATTTCAGCAAAACTCCACCAGTCACTCCATGGAGCCACTGTTCCGTAATTTAATGTTCCTACACCCACGTAATCCACAAGAGAATCCCCCGGATAGAAATCATTGAAATAACCATAAGCAGGATGTGGGCTCCAAATCCAGATCACATTATTCGCTCCTTGTTCTTTAAAAAGATCGTGAATATGTTTCCAGCCTGCTTTGAAATCCGCTGCGGAATTATTCTGAGGACCCCAGGGATATCTGTACGGATCATTCATTTCATGTCCAACTCTGACAAATACAGGGAATTCAATTTCCTTTAGATCTTCTGCCCATTTGATTATATAAAAATCATATACTCCTTTATCTATGTCGCTGAATCCGTTCTTATCTCTTTCTTCAGCTCTTTTCAATCCCGGATTTTTTTCCTGATCAAAAGCTGAAAGCCAGGGTTCCCAGGTGATCACCGGTAGTGACCCAAGCTCTAAGATGCTTTTAACCTGTTTTGACGGAAACTCCTGGCCGGGCTTATCACCCCAGGCTGTATAAATATGTATTAACGGAAAAGTGGTATGAAGTGTATCTTCAAGCGCAATTATGCTTTCAAAATTTTCCTTATTATTATTATCAAAAGCTCCGAGAAGGATCCTGTCAGGATTTAAAAGGAGACGGGTATTTGTAAAATACGGCTCGAACCATTTAAGTTTGTCAGATCTTTTATCATCTCGGTCGGAGATTATAAACTTTTTTTCTATTTTATCAACAATCTCGCCTGCAAATGAAAAAAGATTTTCAATTGGTCCACGTGATTCCTTTCCGGTATAGGAAAGAATTATTACTATCAAAATGCCGACTGTAATTGCAGTGATAGTTGCAGATACTCTTTGAATTTTATTTTTCATCTTCATTTAGTTTAATGTCTTTGAGATTTACATTTTCCCATGGTTCTTCGACAGTTAATTTCCGGGCTTCCAGTGCAGCGTATATCCCGCCTGCGGACATCAGAAAAGCAATGAAAGCAAATCCGATCATGCTCCAGGTCTTTTCTGATGTAAGTATCAGTTCGCTTTCGGGAACCCGGTATTTGCGAAAAGCAAGAACGGAAATAACTGTTATTAAAAACAATAAAACGTGAACCACCAGAGGTCTTGCAAAAGGAGTAAAATATCCGGTAACGGCTTTCTTTGCTGTCGGAATATAAGGGATATCAGCATTTACAATTGCAAGTAAAAATCCGATAAAATATACTGGCCAGCAGGCGTATTTAAGAACCATCCCTCTCCAGTGAATACCTCGTTCGGTTTCAGGATCACACATCCATCTTTGTACAAAAAGGTAGATCACTATCCCGAAAAATGCCACGAAAGAACCGCGAATTATAAATTCTGTAAAAGACATATCAGCAGGCAATACGCCCGTCAGGAAAAAAATAAAAGGGATCAGAGTAAAAAACATCTGTGTAACCCCGACAAAATAATATGTTCCGATCATAAAATATGAAAGCCTCTGCCAGAATGTCAGACCACTGAAAAGTTTTGGAAGCTCGACGAAAGTAACTTCAAACACTCCTCTTGCCCATTTGATCTGCTGTTTACAGAAAGAACCGAAATCTTCCGGAACAAGTCCTCTGCTTATTATCACGGGATTGTAAACAGACTTCCATCCTTTTGAATGTATCCTGATTGATGTTATTAAATCTTCTGCAAGACCTATACCATGACCGCCTATACTTTCTAGAGCTTTTCTTCTGAAGGTACAATCAGCTCCGATAGCCACACTGCATCCGAATCCGTTGAGTCCCATTTGAGTCGGACCATAAAAAGTATAAGTCTGTTCTGCTGCCCCCTTAGCCGTAAAAGATCTGTATTGATTATAATAAGCCTGAGACACCTGTACAAATCCGACTTTTTCATCATTAAAAAATCCAAGTGTATTATCAAGAAAATTCGGAAAAGGAATATGATCAGGATCAAGAATAAGAATAAAGTCCTCGCTTGTAAGTTTCAGAGCGGCATTAACTTTTCCGGCTTTTGCGCCCGGAAGTCCGACTAATTCCAGCCATACAGCTCCGTTCCTTTCGGCAGCTTCCTTAAACCTTATGTCCTTTGTGTCATCCAGAAGATAAGTTGTATGAGGATATTTTATATCCCTGCAAGCTGCAAGGGTTTTTTCAAACATTGAAAGAGGTTCTCCCGGAGAACTCGTTGTAAAGATTGCCACTGATAATCCTTCCGGGGCTTTTACCGGTTCGGGATTACTTATCATTAGATAATTGATCCAGGTGAGTATGAGTCTTGCCATGCTCCACCAGAAAGTCGCGCTTAAGATCACGAACAGCCAGAGAGATTTTATATGCTCCGTCCTGAACCACCAGTCTGCAAAATATAGAATGCTTACTGTTCCGCCGGTGATCAGAATCAGTAATATATATTTATGCATTAAATCAATTCCGGCGGATCTTTTAAATCTCCACAGATCTTTAAACTTATTCTTTTCCATTCCAGAAACTTAAGATATAGCTTATTCCGAAATAATTGTTTATGTAAAAATTAGTCTTCTGATAATCATACTGTAGCCTGAGCAGCATTTTTTCCGAGATCTGATAACCAGTAAAAAAATTTACTGTAGCCGGATAAAATTTTTCTTTTGAATAACTCTTGTCTATGTATATCTGACCTGTCGAATCGCTGTTAAGATACAGATAAGGATTCTTTACAGTCGAATAAATCCCGATATTCAGATTCAATCCAAACTGAAGCCCTTCTGACGGTGTGTAATTTATTGAAAGTAATCCTGAATTTATCAGCTGATCTTTTGGTGTGAAATATGGATCATAAATTCCGTCAATATACCGGTCATAATAATAGTTTGATATTATCTCATCAACACTGTTCAGAGCTCTGAAAGTATTATTACTTGAATTACTGTAATTAAATGAATACCCGGGCTTTATTTCAAATCCGGAAAACTTCACCGGCGGAGAATATATCCATCCGTATGCGGCATACACATATTTGCTTTTAGGAAACAGGCTGTACAGATATCCGGCTTTTCCGCTTACAGAACTTATGTCATCCCATCCCAGTGAAGCTGAGAAATTATAATTGCTCAGAGTTGTGTCTACACTTATCAGAGTATTGAGATAAGGAGTATGATCTGCCATTAGATCTGCCGTAAAATATTTTCCAAAAACTTTTTTCAGATAAATGTTTGCCGTCCAGTCAGCCTTGGAATTATCAGGATATTCAAATACTCCCGCATCTGCCTGTGTGTGCAGATCTATATCAGAGAAAAAAGATTTCACGCCAGTCCGGATCCAAAATGCGTTTGCGCTTTTTCCGTTAATTGCATAAAACGGAAAATAAGATCCGATGTAAATACTTGCAAGCGGACTGTAAAACTTTCCATATTCTATACTGAGTATCTGATTATCAAGAGGTTGATTATCATGAAGTGCAGAAGCTTTAACTTTCAGCCAGGGAGCTTTTGCTGTCATAACCTCCTGCAGTAAATTATATGCTCCGGTATTGTTTCCGTCTTTCCACAGTACATTTTTAAGGAGTTTTTCTGACCCGTTAAAATCATTTTTCCAGTAAAGTATCTTTGCCATTATGAAATCTGCATCGGAATAATCCTTACCGTCTTCTTTGAGTTTATCCAGTATTGAAGCTGCTTCTTTCCATTCACCTGTATTAGCAAGGGTTCTCGCATAATCTATATTGAGGTAATCATTCCCGGGATCCAGTGACAAAGCTTTTTTATAATAATTATCTGACACCTTTAAATTGCCGAGCCAGAAATTTGTCTGTGCAAAAAGCCATAATGCATTTACATCGGAAGGATTGTTCTTCAGATACTTTTTAAGAAGAGAAGAAGCATCTTCATATTTGTTTTGGGTCCTGAGATCTTTTACTAGATTCAGAGTATCTGCAGTCTGCTGCGAAACTGATGGCTTACCATATAAAACTAAACTGAATATAAAAAAAACAGATCTTAAAAAAATTTTTGTCCTCAATTTCTTATGGGCTGATTAAAAGGAAATTTATATTCTCACTGAACTAATTTTAAATGACTTTCAGGTATTAAATTTTTATAAATATATGAAAATTAAAAAACTGAATTTGTAAATTAATGTAATTGATATAAAAGTGATCAGATACGAAAGATCGGGTTGTCTCTGTTTTGAGAGAATTCATTACTATTATGCAGCGGAGCATTTATGTTTCATGATATTCTTATATATTAAATCTTATAGTTTTCCATTCGAGTTTATTTCAACAGAAGAATTTTGTAATTTGAGCGGTTAATAAATCTTTTATCAATAAAAATAAACGCATACTAATATCATTACCTGCATAAAATACATGAAGTCTGTATTTAAGAATAAGATTGAGATAAAAAGAAAATCCCTTGTTATATTTCCGGTATTATTTTTTATGCTGATTTTTAATTCCGGTTTATTTGCATCCGGTGATCAGACAAGTCAGGAAACGCTTCTTTCAAGCATCGGTATTGCGATCCTTGCCGCATCAGTAATGGCATTCATTGCTCATTTTCTGAAACAGCCGCTTTTACTGGCATACTTAACTGCCGGGATCATCATAGGACCAAAGATCGGATTCGGGTTCATCAAGAATGAACATGATATTGAGATCATTTCCCATATCGGACTGGTGCTTCTGCTGTTTATGATAGGTCTGGAAATTGACATCAAGAAACTCAAAGAAGTCGGCAGGTCTTTATTTTTTGCAGGTACGTTTCAGTTCATTATCTGTGTTACTCTCGGTCTGGGATTTTTCGCATTGATTGGTTTTACAATGGGAAGAGGGAATTATGATCTGCTTTACCTGGCCGTATGCTGCAGCCTTAGCAGCACTGCTATTGTGGTTAAGCTTTTATACAGCAAACTCGAACTTGATACTCTTGCCGGCCGGCTGACACTCGGAATACTTGTCTTCCAGGATATATGGGCTATCATTGCTCTAAGCATTCAGGCAAATCTGGCAAGTCCTGATATTTTGTTAATTTTAATGTCGTTTATTAAGGGAGCGCTGGTAGTTTTAATCAGTCTGCTGTTAAGTAAATATGTTCTGCCAAGGCTGTTCAGATCTGTTGCAAAAACTCCAGAGATTGTTCTCATCACTTCACTTGGCTGGTGTTTCTTAATATGCGGACTGGCCGGAGTCTTCGGGTTGTCACTGGAAATGGGAGCGCTCATTGCCGGAGTGGCTATTTCTACATTCCCATACAATCATGATGTAATTGCAAAAGTGATTTATATCAGGGATTTCTTCATAACATTATTCTTCGTTGCGCTCGGTATGCAGATTACTAATCCTGCAGCCGACCCGGGAATATTAATTTATTCTGCGGCTGCTTCAGTGTTTCTGATCGCGTCACGATTTCTTTCAATTTTTCCGATCCTGCATGCCCTGAAAAACGGAAATCGCGTAAGTCTTTTAACATCTGTCAACCTCTCTCAGATCAGTGAGTTCTCTCTTGTAATTGCTGCGCTTGGTCTTGCAGCAGGACACATCACAAATTCCATCTTAACAATAGTGATTTTTACATTTGTCATCACATCGGTTACATCTACTTATATGATAAAGTACAGTGATCCCATTCAGAGATCCTTAAGCAGGATAGTCCGTAAATTCGGATTCAGAGATGTCGGAGGTGATGAGAGTCAGGCTTTTGATTCAGGAAAGAAAGATATAGCAATACTGGGCTTCTTTACTACTGCCAGCTCTCTGATAAATGAAATGGAATCTTATGACAATTCAAACGAAGAAGGTGTCAGTATTCTTGAAAAGGTAATGGTTATTGATTTTAATCCGGAAGTGCATAAAAAGCTTTCGGATAAAGGTATAAAGGCATACTATGGAGATATAAGTCACATAGACACTCTTCTGAATTCCGGGATAGAGCATGCCAAAATAATTATTTCTACAATACCCGATTCCATTTTAGTCAATACTGATAATCTGAGACTCCTGAACAACATAAAAAAAGTTGCTCCTGAAGCAAAAATAATCGTAACAGCCGAAAGCCCGAATCTTGCTGTTGAGCTTTACGACAACGGTGCGCATCATGTCCTTCTGCCCAGAGTTTTAACAGCAGAAAATCTGATGGATGTATTGAAAACATTTCTTAACCGTGACGCGGAAGATGTTCTGAAAGATGAACTTCTGATGCTAAAGGGAAGAAATGAAATTCTGCAATAAGACAAAAATAAAAAATTGAAGGATTAACATATCCGGAGTTATTGAAAAGTTCACAATCAAATTTTATTCAGGGGGATTTTTTAAAGACTAACTGATACAGCCGGGTACGGACGGCAATTACACTTTGAGATTTATCTGATAAAAACACAATTAAAAAATAAATAATGTTTACGGTTGTACATTGGCTAATGTCAGGAAACCGTATGTTAAAATAATTTTTTTTACCCTTCTTTGATCTGAAACAGAATTTTATCAATTCATTTTTTCGCAGTCCATTCCGCATAAAGCACTTATGCACAAATGCTATATGAAAATTAATTCTTCCGGCTGTAATGTAAAATCAACTTATTTAAAAATCCAGCTTTCTTTCACTTTATAACATTCAGGAATGGCATTCTCACCTGAGTAAGGATTTCTTTTGTCATCCTTTATATCCGTCATCCAGTATCCGTTACCGTATGCTTTGTTATCATCGCATTTTAAAACATAGATCGTTTTATTATACAATCCGTAAGACTTTATGTATTCCATGAAGTGATCATTGAGGGAGCTGAAGATCTTTCTGGCTTCATCAAGCGTTATAGTGGGATTTACTTTTGCTCTCAACTCAGACAGTTCCTTGCTGAACTTCTTCTGATCCTTAAGATAATCGGGACTCATATACTGTCTGTAATCGGCTATTACATCGATCATTGTGGTTGTCGTAAGTATTGCATCATCCATGTTTTCTTTTGCAAGCGAATTCTTCAGTAGCATATAATCGACAAAAACGTCCGTGACATGAATCTTTTCATAATCGGAAGCAAGTTTTGAGTTATCATAAGTAATGTGTTTGTAATTTTTCTGTGAAGTTACTTTCGTCTGAGATGAAGCGATTTTATTTCCTATCAGTATAGTAAAAATTATTGCGGTTAAGATCAGAAGCTTTGGAGGATTTTTTAAATTTGTCATAATATTTTTTTAATTTGAAAAAATAATTGTATCATAAGTTACAAAAATATTTTGACTTTTTAAAATTTACAATTGTTATGCCGGAAATATTTATAATCCAGGATCTTTCATTTCATACCATTCAGTTTTATTAAAACAGCAGTTAAAATCCAATTGAATGTGTACGTAATCTCTTTAATCTTTTTCTTATCATATCGAATGATAACTTAAAAATTTATTGATCTTCATTTCTTCCGGCATTTCTGATCTCCCTGAAAGTATGGACTTTTTAAGAGCTGTCAAAACATTTTTAAAAAATCAAAGTTTTTTGAAATTCAAAGTAAGTATATTTTTTTTACACTACAATATTTCGCTTAGTATCACCGGATAAATTCTGACGGGAAGCTGTCTTGTTTATGAAAATGCATGCAGTGAATGACACTGCATGGTAGACTTATTTTATTTCTGGTTTTATTCGCCGAACAGCCTTTTCCAAGTCACTGCAGAATATCATTTGCTTCGCCGATCGTTTTGGGTTTTAGTTCATCTTTAACACTAAACTTTTCCGCGAGCATTCCATGCAGCGCAAGCGCAGGAGGTGTAAGCGGCATTTGTGAAACTGAAGGTGAGAACGGACCTGTTGCTTCAGGATTCGGAGGAACATACTGAGGCGTTGTCTCCGGCCTGTCCCATGGCTGGCGGGGTTCAGTGAGATTAAATGCATTTGAAAGATCACGGGCATTATAATCACGTGCTGCCAAGGGAAGAGGCTTCCACATATTTGTTTTCGGTCCTGTGATCATTTACAATTCCATGAGTTTCAGCTGACTGCTGGGAATATGAATTGATGATAATAAAATAAGAAATAAGAAATAACAGATGAGTTTTATAAAGAGGTCCTGCACTCAATCTTTACAGGGTTAGTTAATCAAGTGACAATCAATTCTCATCTTAATGAGGGAAAAATTATCCTGATTATAAAATGGTTTAAAAATTTTAATCAATACATATAATTGAAAATTCAGAATTTGTGAAAGAATTCTCGGGAATCCCTGCTTAAACTTGGAAGGAAAAATATTAAAAGTTTTGGATCTGCTGTAATGCTTTATTTGAATTGAAAAAAATTAAAGGGCAGGTTAATTTTATCCGCGTCCTTAGCTCAGCTGGCAGAGCAAATGACTCTTAATCATTAGGTCGGGGGTT
>CALMST010000197.1 GCA_937872315.1 uncultured Ignavibacteria bacterium
GCGTCCTTAGCTCAGCTGGCAGAGCAAATGACTCTTAATCATTAGGTCGGGGGTTCGAATCCCCCAGGACGCACTACTTTCAATTATCAATTATCAATTATCAATTTTTAATGTTCAAGGTTCAATTTGATACTCTTTTATTGAAACAGGATTTTGCAGCTTATGAACTATTAACAATGCCTATCCATTAATCCTAAAGTAAAAACAGAGTTTAGTTTAATGTGCAGCATTTGCAAAATTAAAAAATTGAAACTTCTGATTTTAAAAACAAAAAATTCAGAAATACAGAAAATATATTTATTTTTCCAAAAATGATCTTTGATCTAAAATGAAATTCCAGAGGTAAGTTATGGGACAGACTTCGAAGTCCTGACACCACGTGAAGGAGTTTATCTGTCAGATAGCCCGATCGCCTTTTAATTCATTCACCTTTTCCAAAAGCCATATTTTAAAAGGAAGATTATGGTCTTTTGATATTTCCGCTTCAAGAATGCCGATATCTTTTAAATTTCCGGATTCCTTTATATTCAATAATCCATTTACTTTTTTAATAAAAATTCTTTCACGTTCTTTTAATTTATCCGAAAGATCTTTTGTATTTGTAATGTATTCCTTTATTGACTTTATGAGAGAATTTGCCTGCTCAAAATAACCGAGCTCAAAATAAATAAGAAGCAGCAGTCTCTTTGCATCCATTTTAAAATAAAAGAAATCATTATGAACCATTATAAGATTTTCAAGGGATTTGCCGAATTCTTTTCTCCCGAAATGAAGATATGCATAAGAAAAATGCCGCATGTTTTCACGGTATTCCGGCTTCAATTCGTTTATATAATCTTTTACAAAAGTTTCGAACCAGTCTGTTTCATTGAATGTAAATGCGCAGATAGCAATATTCCTGAACTTAACTATATCCATGATATCATTCTCACTGTTTTTATACAAACCAAGTTCAACAGATCTTTTATGGATCTCGAATTGCTCTCTTCCGAATATTCCGGGGTTGTCATTCCGGCATTGCAGAGAACAGTATGAGATAAGCATTGCATACAAATAAAATCTTTCACTCTGACCAAAATGAGAATAGTATTCATCTACCATTTTTTTAAATTCAAAATAGTATTTATGATCTTCAGTGTGTTTCATCATCAGGTATGCCGCATAGTTCACCGCAACATACGGGTAAAATTTATCATTATTTTTTTTCATTATTTCCATAAATCCCGGAGAATCAAGATGACTCATGAGATTATCAATTAGATTTTCTCTGAAATTAACATTGTGCGTCTTTGCCGCGATACTCAGTTCAGGATTCCGGTAACCTTTTATGAGTGCTGCCACGGCAAAACATTCACCTTGTGACAAGATGGATTCAACTGCTCCTGAAATGTCGCCCTTTTCAATACAGTACACCATTGAGTTTTGAGCTGAATAAAACTGATTAATAAAATCCAGGACACCGCCTTTTTCCGGGAGTTCATTACTTGCTGTGGATTTATTAAATATCTTCTCAAATTCTTTGTAAGATCTCTTCTCCCTGAGCCTGTTCAGCAGATAGTATTCTCTCCTGTGTGAATCTTCACTCAGCCCGGTCTGAATAAGAAATTCCTTGCAGAGTTTAAACATTTCGGAAGACAGTGTGTGTATTAAAGTTTTTGATTTTAATTTATCATACTTTTTTCCGGGATACAATTTTTCATAAAAATTCTCTTCGCTGAAAATTCCTTCTTCAAACCCCGGGTAATATTTTTTCAGACATTTGAAAAAAGGCGATAAGTCCCGCCCGCGATTGAAGTAAGGTGATTCTATGAATAATTCTAATTCCCGGAATTCATGCTGTGTAAATGTTTTAATTAAATTTATAAGCTTGGAATCTTTCATAAAAAAGTTTGAATTGAAAATTCTGTAAGAATTAAATATTCAGAAGTCAAATTATAGCTTATTTTTGATATATACAGCCTCATTATATGTGATTAGTCTGTAAGAATCGCAATAAAGTTTGGTTGGAGTATGATATGAAAATAAGTAATTTGTGAAAATTAATTATTCAATCATATTTTCGGAGGGAAAAATGAGCATTAGAAATTTTATAATTGCTGCAGTAATTTCATTAGTATTATTTTCATTTAAAGATTCAGATAAAGATTCAGATAAAGGTTCAAATCCCATTTTCGAATCCTCCGAAAGCGGGCGGAACACCGGAGTAAATTTAAAATGTCCTCCGCCGCCCTGCTTCGGAAATTTTATTATGAACCGAAATCATCAGCAGAATAATTCATTGGACAAGTCTGACTTCATTCAACCCGGTTCAGACGATCTTGATAAGGACTGGTACTCTGGGGCAATGGAAAATATTCAGAGGGAAGAATATAATATTTCTTATTCCGATGAACTCGGGGCGTTTCAGTCACCCAACCGCGCAAACAATATCCGTTTTATTTATCATAATGACGGGTTCACCGCTAAAACAAGGATTAACAGAATTCCGCTTTTTGATCTCAGGGATAAGAGTATTAAGGATAGCGATAAGAAGTACGAGAGTGTTCCTGAATGGAGCATAGATTTTAAAATTAAAAATGAAGAATTAAGAATTAATAATTCTGTACTTCAGGCTTCCGGCAATAAAGCATCAATTGAAAATGAAAATATCAGAATCGATTACACAAACAATGAAGTTGGTATGCGACAGGATTTTGTAATTAAGAAAAAACCTGAAGGCGAAGGAAAGCTGAAATTGAATTTAAATGCAGACACAAAATTAAAGATGGTAGTCGGAGCAGATGCTCTGATGTTCAAGGACAAAAATGGAGTTGATAAAATGAAATATTCAGCTCTTAAAGTTTGGGACGCGAACGGTTTTGAATTGAATGCCTATTTTGAGAAGATTGAAAAATTACAATTTACAAATGACAAATTACAAATAGAAAATCAAAAATCCCAAATCCGAAATTCAAAATCCCAAATCAAAGAAAATTTCAAATCATTTTCAATAGTTGTCAACGACAAAGATGCAGTTTATCCGATAACTATTGACCCGCTTTCCACTTCTCAAAGCTGGAAAGCAGAGAGCAATCAGGCAGGTGCTTACATGGGTTGCAGTGTTGCAACTGCCGGAGATGTTAACGGTGACGGGTACAGTGATGTGATAGTCGGAGCAGATGGCTATGACAACGGTCAGCGCAAAGAGGGTAGAGCTTTTGTTTATCACGGCTCTGCCACCGGGTTATCCCTGTCTGCAAACTGGATAGCAGAAAGCGATCAGGATTCAGCTTACTTTGGCAACAGTGTTTCAACCGCGGGAGATGTCAATGGTGACGGATACTCTGACATTATAATCGGAGCAAAACAGTACACCAATGGACAGACTAAGGAAGGAAGTGCATTTGTGTGGTTTGGGAGCTCGACCGGACTTGGTGCAAACGGCACACCAGGGAATGCAGACTGGTCTGCTGAAAGTGATCAAGCACGTTCATATTTTGGCTGGAGTGTTTCAACCGCAGGTGATGTAAACGGTGACGGATATTCTGACATTATTGTCGGTGCACCTTATTATTCAAACGGACAGACATCAGAGGGAAGAACTTACTTTTTTTATGGTACTGCTTCCGGTTTACCCGCAACTGCAAACTGGACTGTTGAAAGCAACAGTTCTACGGGATTGTGTGGATTTTCAGTTTCCACTGCCGGAGACATTAATGGTGACGGGTATTCAGATGTTATTATAGGTGGTGATGCTTTATCCAATGGACAAACAAATGAAGGTAGAGTCTGGGTTTATCATGGTTCATCAGTGGGCATATCAACGGCTACTGCTAACTGGACAGCAGAAAGCAATCAGACGGGTGCTTTTTTCGGACATAGTGTTTCGACAGCAGGAGATGTCAATGGGGACGGGTACTCCGATATTTTAGTCGGGGCACTAAATTTTGATAACGGACAGACAAACGAAGGAAAGGTTTTTTTATGGTATGGAAGCACAACAGGTCTTGTAGCCGGCGGGGGCATTCCGTCAAATGCAAACTGGTCATATGAAAGCAATGTTGCCAATGATCAGGTAGGTTCCTGTGTCTCAACAGCCGGAGATGTAAACGGGGATGGCTATGCTGATGTAATTTTTTATGCAGGCAGGGTTCCATATGGTTTATATAATTTGGATTATGCAGCTGCTTTTTACGGAGGCTCAGCCGGACTGCCTCTTACACCAAGTTGGAAACAGACTGATAGTGTTGTATATAGTTACTTCGGTTCTCAGGTTGCAACAGCCGGAGATATTAACGGAGACGGAATCAGTGATGTAATTATCAGTGCCTTTAATTATAGTGTGCCTAATCCGGGAGACCAATATGAAGGAGCGGCTTTTGTTTATAACGGTTCTCCGGAGGGACTGTCCTCCGGTGCGGCAAACTGGACAGCGGAAGGCAATCAGGCAGGCGGCACTTTTGGACGATCTGTTTCAGCTGCCGGCGATGTCAACGGGGACGGTTACAGCGATGTTATAGTAGGAGCTTATTTATTTGACAACGGAGAGATTAACGAAGGTAGGGCATTTGTATATCATGGTTCTGCAGGCGGACTTTCATTAACTGCAAACTGGACAGGTGAAATCAATCAGACCGGTGCCGGTTTTGGAATATCTGTTTCAACTGCCGGAGACGTCAACGGAGACGGATATTCTGATGTAATTGTTGGTTCAGCGAATTTCAGCAACGGACAATCAAACGAAGGTGGTGCTTTTATTTATTACGGATCCTCTTCGGGTTTATCATTATCTGTCAATCATACTCTTGAGGTCAATCAGGTAAATGCCGGTTTTGGACAATCTGTTTCAACTGCCGGAGACGTCAACGGGGACGGATACAGCGATGTGATAGTAGGAGCTCAGAATTTTGATAACGGAGAGTCAAATGAAGGTAAAGTGTTTGTTTATTTTGGTTCATCTACAGGACCATCCTCATCATTCAGCTGGACTGCAGAAAGTAATCAAGCAGACGCAAAATTCGGATCCTGTGTCTCGGATGCAGGAGATGTTAATGGTGATGGATTTAGCGATGTGATAACAGGGGCTTATGGATTTGACAATGGACAAACAGACGAAGGAAAAACTTTTGTTTATTTCGGATCGGCATTAGGATTATCTTTAACTCCCAACTGGACTTTTGAAAGTAATCAGGCAAACGGACAATCAGGTAACAGCGTTTCAACAGCAGGAGATATCAACGGTGACGGGTATTCGGATGTGATCATAGGAGCTTATTCATATTCTAACGGACAGTCTGCAGAAGGCAGTGCATTTCTTTTCCACGGATCTGCAGCCGGATTATCTTTAACGCCCAACTGGACAGGTGAAAGCAATCAGGCGTCATCTCAATATGCATATTCAGTATGCACAGCAGGTGATGTAAACGGAGACGGATATTCAGATGTTATAGTTGGTGCACTTGCCTATTCAAACGGACAAAGCAACGAAGGAAGAGCTTATGTTTATTACGGATCTCCGGGCGGATTATCATCAACAGCAAACCGGACAATGGAACCAGATGTGAATGATGCTTACTTCGGAACATCAGTCTCTACGGCGGGTGATGTCAACGGAGACGGATATTCTGAAGTGATTGCAGGCGCGCATAATTATAACGGACCAACTACCGGGGGACGTGTTGCGGTTTTTTATGGTAATGGAATTACAGGTAAAAGAGCAACAGTCAGACAGTTTAAACCGGGTACAAGTTTTGTAATAACATCCGGCGGACTATCGGGAACAAACGGTCAGGTAAGATTAAATACTTTCGTAAAAAATCCTTTCGGAAGAGCCGACGGGAAAATTGTTTACGAATATAAAGCTAATGGTGTCCCGTTCAGCGGATCAACAATTACAAACAGTGTTTCATCATCCGGGTCCGGTGCTAATACTGACCTTTTGATCGGAGGCACTCCGCTTAACGTTGATGTTTCAGGTCTTCTTACGAATAAAGTATATAAATGGAGAGCAAGAGTTCAGTATAATCTTGTGAATAATCCATATCAGAAATTCGGACCATGGAAATATTACAACAGCTATATTCCGCAACCTTTCGGTAACTTCAGGGCACAAACCACTCCGCCGGCGGAAAAGACACTGGCTTTGACAATGTTGATTCAGGGGTTTTATAATTCATCGACGAATACATTAATCAGTGATACCGTTACGGTAAATATTCGAAATTATACATCTCCGTATGCAGTAATAGATTCGAAGAAATACGTTGTATCTCCAACAGGGCAGATAAATTACCAGACTTCAAATGCATCAGTTTTAAATAATACACTCTATTATATACAGCTGACTCACAGAAATTCGCTCGAAACATGGAACAATGGAAGCGTATTTACATTGTCAAATCAGACATTTGATTTCACAACATCAGCCTCGCAGGCTTATGGAAATAATGTTACACAGGTGGATGCATCTCCTGTAAAGTATGCGGTCTACAGCGGCGATGTAAATCAGGACGGCAGTGTTGATCTGGCGGATGTCACTTCAGCCTATAATGATGCCATAACTTTCTTAACCGGTTATGTTGTGACTGATGTAAATGGTGATAATACGGTTGATCTTGCAGATGTTACTTTGATCTATAATAACTCGGTTGGTTTTGTCGGGAAAGTTATTCCGTGAATTGCATCGCTTAAAAAATAATTAATCCTATTAAAGATACGGGATAGATGAATTAAAATTTTAGTTTATCCCCGTAATTTTTACTACTTATAACGGTATTGTAGCCCAAGATTATGAATGGAGTTGCTTGTTGCGAATATATCCTGAACAAGACAATCTGCAATTATTAATTTTCAATGTTCAATTGGATGCATACAAGGAAGATTGCTTTCACACTTCTGATTTCAGATGTTCATTTTAAAGTTACCCCGAATTGATTATTTTTCCCGCAT
>CALMST010000198.1 GCA_937872315.1 uncultured Ignavibacteria bacterium
GACAATCAGGCTTATTATGAGAGTTCAAGATGCCTGTTTTGCTATGATGCTCCCTGCGTGAATGCATGCCCTACCAAAATAGACATTCCTTTATTTATCAGGCAGATCAATAACGGGAATATCACGGGAGCCGCAAAGACAATTTATGATTCCAATTATTTCGGGAATGCGTGCGGCAAGGTATGCCCTACGGATGTTTTGTGTGAAGGCGCATGTGTTTATAATTTACAGGATGTAAAACCTATCGAGATCGGGAGGCTGCAGAGCTTTGCTTCGACAAATGCAGTTAAGAGAAGTATTAAATTATTTGAACCTGGAAAAAGCATAAATAAAAAAGTTGCCGTGATCGGAGCCGGTCCTGCCGGTGTATCATGCGCCTGCGAATTAAGATTGCTCGGCTGTGAAGTTGATATTTTTGAAGCTAAAGAAAAACCTTCAGGACTTACACTTTACGGAGTCGCTCCTTATAAGATCACAAATGCAAACGCCCTGGATGAAATAGACTATCTGCAGGGGCAGTTTGATTTTAAAATAAATTTTAATTCTCCTAAATCAACAAAAGAAGATTTTACCAAACTTGAGGAAAAATATGATGCTGTATTTCTCGGCATTGGTCTTGGGAATACTTCTTCCATCAGCATTGACGGAGAAGATCTGGAAAACTGTGTTGGCGCTGCTGAATTCATTGCAAAATTAAGGATTGAAAAACATAAGGCAAAAGTTGGCAAAAAGGTTATAGTATTAGGCGGTGGAAATACAGCCATGGACGCCGCTTCCGAATCAGCAAGGATGGGAGCTGAAAAAGTAATACTAGCCTACAGAAGATCTCCAAAAGAAATGGGAGCATACATATTCGAGTTTGATCTTGCAAAGAGTGTGGGAGTTGACGGATTATTTAATGTTTCACCGGTTGAAATAATGGGCAACGGAAAAGTAACAGGTGTGAAATTTGTAAGAACCAAAAGAGTAAATGATAAAATTGAAAATATCCCCGGCAGTGAATTCATGGAAGAATGTGATATGGTGATAAAGGCAACCGGACAGATCAAGCAAACGGAAGTTCTGAAAAATATTCCCGGCATCAGATATGATG
>CALMST010000199.1 GCA_937872315.1 uncultured Ignavibacteria bacterium
TACTCACAGACAATTGTTGCATCTTATCCTTTCCCAAATTATTCTCAGTACAATTCATTCTGGGGCATTACAAAAACAGGTAATGATCTTAAAATAGCAACCGACAATAACGGAAGCATATATACAGTTACGACTACGGGAATTATAACCGACAGTCTGGTGACTCCTTATAATTTCAATCACGGACTTGTCTGGGACGGAACAGGATACTGGATTGCGGAACAATTCAGAACTGCCGGTGCAAGATTATTCAAAGTAAGTGAGACAGGTCAGGCGCTTGACACTATTCAGCTTCCTGCTCTTATTGGAGGCGCCAGCGGTGGTGTAGGCGGACTTGCCCTTGACGGAGACGGTATCTGGTTCTCGATTTACTCTCCTGATTTTACAAGTTATCCATTTGCATACGCATATAAAATAAATCTAAATACACGTCTTATAACCGATACAATTCCTTTAAGGGGAAGACAGGTGCAGGGCATAACTGTTAAAGGCGATACTATATTTTATGTCAATGATTATTTCCACACCACTCCCGGACCTGATCCTGAAAGGATCTATGCATACAGCAAAACCACGGGAGATACTCTCTTTTCATTTGCAACTCCTGATCCTGACGGTGACTGCTCTCCGAGAGGACTTCACTGGGACGGTCAGTATCTGTGGCTTATTGCAGACAGGATCGGAGGAAATATATCATTATATAAAACTCTTTATAAATATTCGGTCACAGGTGCTGGAAATCCGCAGATCACTACAAGCTCCGGCAATATTGATTTCGGAAATACGGTGATCGGAAATATTTCTGACAGAAATTTTAATATTACAAATTCAGGAACAGCCAAACTCATAATATCAGATTTCAATATGACCAATCCGAGATTTGAGATCAGTCCGAATTTTGTACCTGATACTATAAATCCAAATCAGACTAAAAATTATACTTTAAAATTTACACCTGCTGTTTTTGATACTACTTCCGGTCAGCTGCTTATTACTTCCAATGATGCAGTTACACCCGTAAAAGCAGTAAACCTCTACGGAAAAGGAGTATATAACGGTAGTCATATATCCTCTTCCGCTTCCGTTATAAATTATAATTCAAGAAGAATTAATTCTTTAAGCGGAGGATATATCACGATTATAAATAAAGGAACAACTCCGTTAAATATCACAGGCATAACCACTAATTCACAGAGATTCAGATTTGACTCGACAGCAGTAACATATCCCGTTACAATAGATTCGCAAAAAACCAAACTTATCAGGGTATGGTTTAATCCAAACGCCGCTTCGTCTTTTTCAGATACCTTGACAATATTATCAAATGCGGGCAATAGTTCTAATTTCAAAATTGCTCTTAACGGTACAGGTATAAATAACTTAACCACTCTGGGTGAGATCTTCTGGGAGGGAAATATTCCGGACAATCCTAATACGGTGGCTGATAATTTTAAAGTAATGTCCATGAAAGAAATTCCTGATGTGAACTATGACGGAAAAAATGATGTAATGGTCGCAACGGATAATTACTGGACGATCTGCTATAATGGAAATTCATCTGTTACAGATGATACTCTTTGGAAATTCAATACAAGACAAAGCAGTGTGGTTTCAGGTTCAGTAGTGTATGAAGACGGTATGCAGATCATGGATGACATAAACGGAGACGGAATCAAAGATGTAGTGATTGGCACAGGCGGAAACAATGAACTTGTCTATGCGCTTTCCGGCAGAACAGGCGAACTTTTATGGACCTATGGAGATTCGACCATTCTTTCTGATGGTGATATTAACGGTCTCAGCATCACAAAAGATTATAACGGTGACGGAAGAAAAGACATTCTGGTTGCCGCAACAGGCGAGGGAAAAGGTGCCGGCCGTCATGCCGCAATCTGCCTGAATTCGCTGGACGGAAGCGTAATTTTTTATTCATCACAAAATGCCCATTTCACTCACAGCATTACTTCAACCACGACAGGCGGAGCTATTGATTTCAGCTCAAACGGAGGACCTTACGGAATTAACGGTTTCAATAATACGGGAGTTATGTCCTGGACATTCCCGACAGCAAGCACAGTATGGAATCTTAAAGAACTTCAGGACCTCAATAATGACGGAAATACTGACATTGCAAGTTTCATCGGATTCAACGGAACAATATCAGTGCTCTCCGGAAATAACGGATTGCTTATATGGTCACAGAATTTCGGAGCAAGTATAGACGGTAACTTAAGATTAATGGATGACCTGTCAGGCGATGGTTTCATGGATCTCGTCTTCTCCGGTCCGAAATCTTTATACAGAGTTGATTCTAAAACCGGTAATATCTTCTGGTCAAATCCTCTTGACGGAAATTATATTCATGGAGTGGATTATCTAACGGATGTAAATGGTAATGGTATTCATGAGATAGTAGCCGGTACGCAGAACAGTAATATATATGTAGTAAGCGGTGACAGCGGAAGGGTTTTGTTTCAATTCAGCTTCGGAAGCCCGACGACCAATACTGTTGAACAGGTTGCGGGAATAAAAAGTATAGACGGAAATTCCAGCTCTGAATTTGTCGGAGGCAGCCGAACCGGGAAATTAATATGCTTCTCGGGCGGTCCTAACGG
>CALMST010000200.1 GCA_937872315.1 uncultured Ignavibacteria bacterium
ATCTTGGATTTATGAAACCCGTGAATTCGCAGATCAAATTCTGGCAGATGATAGGCCGCGGGACACGGCATCATGAAGCGTGTAAAAATTATGAACTGCTTCCAGACAGGCATAAAGATATTTTTCTGATTGTAGATTTCTGGGAAAACTTCGAACACTTCCAGATGATGCCGCCGGATGATGAAGGTAAAAGACAGATTCCCGTACTGATCACAATATTCAATACACGCCTCAATAAACTCATAAAATTTCTCGGTGATCAGTCAAATGAAGATGCTAAAAGAATTATCAGAGATCTGCGTTCGCAGATCAACGGAATTCCTTTAGAGTCTTTTTCCGTAAAAAAAGTATTCGGTGAAGTGTCACAGGCATGGGATGATGACTTCTGGAATTACATTACTCCTGATAAGATAGCATTCTTAAGGTTGAAAGTTGCGCCGCTATTAAAGTTCGTACCGGGATTAAATCCTCCGGTCGCTTTCTTCACAAGCAAGATGGAGAGATGCGGTCTTTCTCATCTGGAGAAAAAGAAACTTGAACAGATGATTGAATCAATAAAAGAAGATGTTTCTCTGCTTCCCCTGAATCTCCCTCAGGTGGCAAGTGAAAAGTCTCTGATAAATGATATTCTTAGCAATACTTTCTGGGAAGATATAACTCTTAAGAAGATCGATGATGCAAAGGAAGCTCTTGCTCCTTTGATGAAATATAAAAGAGATAAGCCGTCCATAATAATCGAACTCGGACTTGATGACATTATAGATTCCAGGAAGTGGATAGTTCTGAAAAAGGATTCCAAAAAAGTGTATGTGGATGAATACAAAAAGAAGATCGAAGAAAAGATCACTATGCTGGCTTCCGAACATCCGACCATTAAAAAACTTATGGCAGGCGGGGAAGTGAATTCTGAAGACCTGATAAGACTTGAGGAAACACTCGAAACGGAATTCGACCGGGATGATATAAGTCTCGATGAAGAAAATATGCTGAAAGCATTCGGTATCAGAGTCGGGAGCTTTGTGGATTTCCTTAAACATGTTCTGAATCTCGAAACTCTGCCGTCATACAAAGACATTATAGGCAAGTCATTTGACGCATTCATACTTGAACATAATTACAATGCTGATCAGTCAAGATTCCTGAGGGCGGTTCAGACTGTATTTTTAGACAGAAGAAAGCTGGAGCTTGCTGATCTGTACGAATCTCCGTTCACGAATTTCGGGAGTAATGCTGTGGAGAAGTATTTTAGTCAGGGGGAGATTGAGGAGTTGTTGGAGATGGCGAGGAAGCTGGCTGCATAGAATTTAAAAATCACCAATAATTTATAATGTTTGAATCAGATCAGCCGATAAAATCCAAAAGTGAGGATATTCTAAATCGTGTGACTTTTGCAAAATATTTTGGAAATAGTATACTTAGTCATGAATCGGAAGAAACTTTGATTATTGGCCTTTTTGGAGAATGGGGTTCCGGAAAATCGTCGATTGTAAATTTAACAATTGAAAACATAAAAAGTAAATTTTTTGATGACAACAAATATCAACCTGTCATTATAAATTTCAATCCGTGGAATTTTTCAGATCAAAACAACTTGGTTCAACAATTTTTTAAAAGTATTTCATTAAATTTAAAAAGAAAAGAAAATGGGAAATTGTTAAATAAGGTTGGAGAATTAACAGAAGATTACAGTGCAGTTTTAGAGCCCATTCTCATTTCTTCAACTGGAATTCCGGGACTATCCAAAATCTTAAAGAACTTAGGTAAAGGAATAAAAGAGTACGGTAATAAAAAAATGCAGGATTTGGAAACGGTTAAGGACAGTATTTCAAAAAAATTAAAGAATTCTGAAAAAAAAATTATTATAGTAATTGATGATATTGATAGACTAAATAATCTGGAGATAAAACAAATATTTCAATTAGTAAAATCATTGGCTGATTTTCCAAATATAATTTACATTTTATCATTTGATAGAAATATTGTCACAAAAATTTTGGATGAAGAGCAAAGTGGCAATGGTAAAGAATATCTTGAAAAAATCATTCAGATACCCATTGAAATTCCACAAGTAAGTAGGGAATATCTTTATCCGATCTTATTCAAAGGTATAGATGAATTATTACTGCCAATTGAAATTGATGAATTTGACAAGTATTATTGGAGTAATATCTTTAATTATGGAATTTCAGACTATTTTACAAATTTAAGAAAGATTAAGCGCTATCTAAATATTCTAAAGTTTGGTTATAAATTAGTCAATGAAGATGTTAATCCAGTTGATTTTTTAATACTTACTTCATTTCAAGTGTTCTTACCAGAATTATACAATGAAATAAAAGGAAATAAGAATTTATTTACTTCTGAGTCGAAAAGTTTTCTTGATTTTAGTTTATCTAAAGAATTATCAGAAGAAAAAATGGAATACGAACGGATATTAAAACAAAATGCAAATGTGATTAGTGAAGAAAATCTTCATAATATTCTAAGTAGAATGTTTCCCAAATTAGAATTGCTTAAAAAGGAACAAAAATTTTATTATTCTGATGAGGTAATGAATGTTTGGAATACAAAGAAGAGAATATGTCATCCCGATTTTTTTAGTTTCTATTTTAAATTAACGGTTGATAATGAATTTTTATCAACTAATGAATTAAATAGTATTTTGAATAAGTTAGATAATTATGAAGAAATTCTTCGAATATGTACTGAATTAATTGAATCAAATAAGATTTCACTTTTCTTGACTTCCGTATATGCTAGGTTAGCAATCCTTAATCCTGAAAATAAAAAAATTATTTTAAAGCTATTACTGGATACTGGTGATTTATATTTTAATGATGAGCAACAAACGACTATACTTATTATTAAAATTCTTAGAAATATGCTCAGTGAAACAGAAAAATTAAAAGAAATTGAGAATGATATTATATCTAGCAAGAATGGATTGTATACATGTTCTAAATTAGTTGATTTTCTAGATCAGGAACATCTACAGGATAGTACAATTCCAGATAAAAATAGAATTTTACTAAAAGAAAATATTGAAAAGTTAAAAAAGGTGATATCGGAACAAATCAAAGGTGCTTCGGGAAATTCACTACTAAATCACTCAAAGTTACCATATCTACTTTATAAATGGAAGTTCTGGGGGGATATAAGAGACTTTGAGAATTTTCTAAATGAATGTATTGAAAATAATAATTCATTAATTAAGTTTATTACTGGCTTCTCTCATACAGTCACAAGTTTAGATTCAGGTGATATTATTGGAAAAGTTCATTATGATTTGTATTACAATGATTTAAAAAAAATATTGGATGCAAAAATGGAGAACGTTTACGAGAAGGTTAAAGTGATAATTGATAATCGAATGCAACTAAAAATGGATGATAGAGAAGCAAAGTCACTGAAGTTATTCTTGGATAATTATGAAAATAAAATTCGAAGGAGATGATGACTAATTGTTGTAATATTAATTAAATGAATTGAAAAAGAATAAGCTAAATAATCAATTTTTTAAAAAATTTATTTTAATTGTCTCGTGAGAAACGTAAAAAAAATATTTACTGAATTTTCAAAAAAACATAAACGTGAAACCCCATACTTAAAAGATTCTAATCTAGAAGAGGAAATTAGAAAAGAGATACAAGACTTTTTAGAGAAAGATAATAATGTTTTAGAATTGATAGGTATTCTTTTTCCTAAAAAAATACCTGACGATAATGGTTTTGTCGAAATAGTTAATAACATTGAACCACTACTAGGTTACAATAATGAGGTTTATGGATTGAAAGGTAAACTAATTGCTTATTGTTTTAGTAAAATGGAAGCTATAAAAGTTCATGCATTACTTACAGATTTGTTAGCTGATAACAATAGAGACTTTTGGGGAATGTTAAGTTCTCTTCCTATAATCTTCGAAAACTATGAGTTGTCTTATGACTTTGCATCGGATTGGTTTATAAAAGTTTATGAGAAAGTTAAATTAGATCTAGGGGGTGGGGATGCTTTTAAGGCTATTGTTAACTATAGTTGTACTTTTCCAAAATCTGCTTTAAATATTATATATATATATCTTAAAGATAGATTGGAAGGACCAAAACTTAATTTAGCATCTATGATTCTTGGAGGTGTAAGAAGTTATGTAAAAGAAAATGATCTAAATGAATTGGATTTTCCAACTCTTGAAGAAAAACTTCACCGGAGTGATAACATTTTAGAAAGAATTTGTTTCTATGCATCTTGGGGAACAACATTCAAACAACTTGGAATTAATCAAGAAATGTTGATTCAATTGTTAAACGAAATGATGAAAGGTAGTGAAAAGGAAATAGAACAGTCCTATCTATTATTGCATTCGTGCTTAATGATTAATCTCGAAAACGAAAATTTTTTCAAATTTACAATTGCCTGGTTAAAAAAGAACACTTTAAACAATAGTACCTCTCAAAATAAACATATAATTCTGGAAATGCTTAGATGGATGACTTATAATCTAAAGTTAAATTCTAAGAATATCGACCGAAAAGATCTATCCTCCATATTTACAAATGTCATCCCAGTAGAGCTTGAAAATAAGGGTACTTGGTCTAATGTTCAATCTTATTTGATGAATTTACTTGATTTAGATTTTGATTTATTTTTCGAAAATTTATTAATATTAAATTTAAAAAACAATCAGGAGATATTAAGAATATTTCAAGACGGTGATTTTGATCTTCTGAAACATAGTCTTGAAGGGAAATTATCTTTAGATTTAGTTATTAATAAATTAATATTCTCCTGGGATAAAAAAGAAAGAGAGTTAGGATTTTTATTATTTAATATTTTGGATTTTAGATCTATTTCTTATGAAGTTCAAAATCAAAAAATTGATGATCTATTATTAAATATAGTTTTTCTTGAGTATCAACTTAAAGGTTTTTTAGGGCAGAAAATTAGTTTGTTCCTTTCACTAATTGAAGGATATTTTAATCAAACAAATGAAAGTTTAAAAAGAGATTTCACATTTGAGTTAACTTACCAATCAATTAATTATCCCGGATATTGTCTAGACAAATGGAAAGCTATTAACCCATTGTCTGAAATTATGAAAATAGCAATTGCAAATGCAGACAATTATTTCAAGAGATTAGCTGAAATTGAAAAGCTTGAGGGGAATGATATTGTTCCAGAAGTTTTTATGAATGCATCTCAACTTTATTTGAGAGATATGGCACAAAAAATCAATCAAATTGTACATGAGAAATCAGTTTTCCTAAAATTTATAAAAAAAACAAATATTTTGTATGGTAATTCATGGAGTTTATATTCACAGGAAAAAATTAGTCCATCTTCTGGATTTGGAGAGTTTAGCAAATCCATGGAATTTCCAAGATTAGATATTATGGATCCTGAAGGAGTACTTCTTAAAAGAATGGAAGCGAAGTTAAAGTTAAAAAAAATTTCTAAAGATGTACATTGATCCGTTTCTATCAGAATCGAATTTTAGAGACTATCTTCAAAGGTTAAAAGAATTCGGAGAGCTTGACTTAATTACAAGATATTATCTGAACGATATTTTACAACATTTACAATATGAAACTCCAATAAAAGGTAAAGAAAAAGGTAAAGATATAGTGATGATAGAAAATGAGACAACTTTGGAGTATTGTTCTTACATTGTAAAGATTGGAAATCTTAATAGAAATTTAGATGGAAAAAATGGAATTATCAACTCTTTAGAAGAGGCATTATTTATACCCTTGGAAGAGGAGAAATTTAAATATTGTAAACGTACAGCAATAGTGGTTTATTCTGGTAGTGAAGGATCTCGAATTGCTATGGAAAAATATGAAAAAGCAAAAAGGGAATTAGAAAAAAAACTGGGATCTAAGTTATTAAGGAATGTGGAAAGATGGGATGGTGTATATTTAGCAAGAATTCTTTTTCCACATCGTGAAAAATTCAAAGAAAGAGAAATATTCGTAAATAGAATAAAAAGAATGGAAGAATCGGAATACCTGCTTCAAGGTCTGAAATTAGAAATATCTGATTTGAATATAGAAAACAACGAAAATCTAAATAAAGTGGAGAAAATATTACAAAAAACTTTAACAACTATTAAGGACCTGGAGGAAAAATATGGTCCAATCAAAATTTCATTTGATGAATAAAGTAAATAGTAAAAAATTTATTGCAGATTATCTAATTTGTTTAAAAGAAAGGACAACTAAGATTAAAACGGGTATAGATTGGGTTATTTACAATCTTGGAATTGCCAAGAATTGGACTCCTATTAGACTACCTTTCTTTAGAAGTTCGGATATAAAGGATTTCAAATTTAAAACTGAGGCTGAGTTTGGAATCGATATAGCTTTCATTAATAAAAGCGAAAAGGAACTTATAATATTTGTATTAAAAGACGAAGCATTAAATAATAGAAATTGGACAAAAAATAACTTTGACGAAGATTTAAGAAAAGCTTCTTTAGTTAGTATAGATTACGAGAATTTTAACATTAATAATGTTAGAATTATTCTTTGTTATAATCGAGACGAAGATGGAAATGGAATTACTTTATATGACAGTTTAATTAAACAACTTCTACAAACTAATTCAAATATAATGTATGAAAGATGGAATTTAACAAAATTGGTAGATGAAGTAGAAGAGTATTTATTAACTTCGGATTTATTACCTCAAGATCTGTCAGGGATTCTATCGTATATTTGTGCTCAATTTCAAGATTTCAAAATTGGTAGCACTCCTTGGAATAACCAGCTGGTACCACAATGGAAAACTTTTATTAATAAAATTCTTACGGAAAAACCAGCAGAAAAAAATCTCAGGCTAATACCAATAGTTCTTTTAATTATAAAATCTAAATTAAAAGTAGATAATGAAGGAACTCCTTCCAATGAAGGAACTCCTTCTTGGATTGATTTAGTGGAATGGGTAATGATCAAAATTTGGAGTGTTTATCCAAATTTAACAAATAGTTTAAAGAATATAATCTGGAGTATATGGATTAACTTTTATATTATAGAATTGGAGTCATTTTTAAATTTCAATAAAGAGATTTTTTTGACTGAACATGGATTTAATTCTAAAAAATCAGTTACTGGCTACCTAATCCCTATTTCGGATAGCTATATTGCATTTTGGTATGTTGGAAGAATCGGAATATATTCGTTAGCTACACAAGATTTATTAATGAAAACAAATTATAAGGATAATAAAGAAAGAATCGACAATCTATTAATGCTTATTCATAATTGGATAAAAACGTGCATAGATGTAAATCCTGCTGTTCTGCGACCCTTGATAGACCTTAATCATATAGAATTGTTTTTAATGTGGATGGCTTTGTATCAGGGAAATGACAAAAATAAGATTTTTGAATGGTTATTATTATTGGAGAATAGGTTAATTGCAAGAAGAAGTCCAAACTTTCAAATGCCGTTTATTGAAGGAAGAAACAACTTTGAATTAGTTGCAGAATATGCAGCAACACAAAAAAAACCACACGGATTTGTAGACGATGCTTCCTATTTATTATTAATGATACTGGAATTAAGCTTTATTTTACCCAATAAAGAAAGAGATAAAGTAATAAATAATTATTATAAACATTTAATACTTGGTTCAGGTGATGACGAAAGCAAAATATCAGATGATAGAGAAATTGATCTTCAAGGTTGGCAACCTTCAAAGGATTGGTATAGAAAAGTTTTTGAAAAAGAGCTTAATGACGGGAACTCCATTTCAACAGGTAATTTCAAAAATCTTGATGATACTAATCTTACACTAACAGAACGAATAAAAAAATATATTGACGAGTCTACTCAAGAATTTTCAAATATTAGTTGGGAAATTCCACAAGCTGCATATATTTTAGCTTGCATAAAAAATAAATCTCCCTTACCGCCTATTTTTTGGAGAAACGTGATATTTGGAGATATAAATAAGGAAAAGAAATCTGTGATACAAAAAAATATAAAAAAGGGTAAGAAAAAAGGATAATTTTAATCATGCTCACAAACCCGACCCTAAAATCCAAATTCGACTCTCTCTGGGACAAATTTTTGTTGGGAGGAATCTCTAATTAATTCACAACAATCGAACGAATGTAGTTTGCCAATGTAAGTTTTTTAAATTTCTTTTCTCAGAATATAAATAAAAACAAAATAGTGGAATCAAATAAAATAAAGACTTTTTTAAATGAAGTTAAACATGTTTCGAAACTTCAAAAGAAAATATCAGAAATATCAGGAGAGAATTTCAATATATTTAACGTTTTAAAAGTAGGTTCATCTGAAACTAGATTGCATTCCGCCTTAATATCAGAACTAATTAATCCGAAAGGTACTCACGGGCAAGGTGATAAATTTCTAATATTGTTTTTGAAAACACTTGGGATAACTAATTTCGAAACAAACTCTGCAATAGTAAAGACAGAAGATTCCATAGGTCAAATTACACCTGATTATTCTGAAGGAGGTAGATTAGACATATCAATTAAAGATAAAGATCGAAATCGTCAAATATTTATAGAAAATAAAATCTACGCTAGAGATCAGGAAAGTCAGTTGTGCAGATATAAAACATCAGATCCGAATGCAATTTTGTTATATTTAAATTTGTTTGGGGATCAACCATCAACAGAAAGTATTAAAAGTACAAAGGTAAATCTAACAGAAAATGATTATAGAACCATTTCATATAAATCTGACATTCTTAATTGGCTTTTAGAATGCCAGAAACATGCAGTCAATCTCCCGTTAATCAGGGAAACAATCTCTCAATATATCCTTTTAATCAAATATTTAACAAATCAATCTACAATCGATAAAATGAATCAAAATATAAAACAAATTCTAGTTCAAAATCCTGGATTCATTGAAGTTATGGATATGTGTTCTAAAACATGGACTTCATTTATAAACGAATCCTCGCTTAGATTGAAAAATAAATTAACTAAAATACAAAAAGAATTTACTTTGAAGAATGGATTAGTAATTAGAACAATCTACGGTGAAGATGATGACGGTATATGGTTTGGGTATAAATTGTTCCGAGAAAAGAATAATTTAATTGATCCTGATCATTATAAGGTCGAAATTTCTAAACTAGCCACCACTCAACTTAAAGGTGTCTCCACAAATAAAAGGTGGTTATTTTGGTTCAACCCAGAACCATTCGAAAATAGGAAAAGATTAAGCGAAAATTATGAGGTACTTTTTAAAATTTTAGAAAATGAAAACTATATTGATACATTAATTACAAGGTTATCAAAACAAGAAGAAGAAATGAGAGAAAGATTTAGAAATATTCTAATATCGAATAAAATGATGTAATATTGGTTTTTACTACAAAAAAAATCATCTTGAATTTACTATATATAATTTCATGCTCACAAACCCAACTCTCAAATCCAAAATAAACTCTCTTTGGGACAAGTTCTGGTCCGGAGGGTTTGCCAATCCGCTTACGGCGATTGTGCAGATGTCTTATCTCAATTTTT
>CALMST010000201.1 GCA_937872315.1 uncultured Ignavibacteria bacterium
ACACTCCACACACTCAATACACTTATTACGGCAACACTACAGTAACAAAAGCACCCGCATTATTGGACGTAATTACAAGATCACTCAGATCAGTTATATTATCTCCGTTCATATCCGTCGGCACATAGCCGTTTGTAAATGCATTTGCAGCATTGGAAACATTCACAACGTCTGTAAGATCTACTATTCCGTTCTGATTCTCATCACCGCTGTATATGGCAAATCTCAAAGGTGATAGGTCCACACGAACGAGATTGCTGCCATAAGCCTGTGAGGATGAAGCAGAGAAGTCATACGAATTAGATCCTCCTGATATTACCAGCACAGGATTTTTGCTCCATACTGATATGCTGTTTCTGTGTGAGACAGTAATGTAATAGTTTCCGCTTTCAAAGTTTCCGAAAAATAATTGAACCGATCCGTCAGATGATACAACTCCTTTTGTATGATCTACGACTGCATAAGGAGAAACGGGATCTCTCAATTCAACACTTACTGTATCGCTGACCTGTGTATTATTTCCGGCATTATAAAATCCTTCTATGAAAAATGTCAGATCCAGTGAATTCAGAGGAACCTGAGTTACACTTACAGGACTGTAGTTTCCGTGAATGTCCTGCGCAACAATGAAATAATAATACAAACCCGTAAGCGGAGAAGTATCCGGAAATGAAGTACTAACAGAAGTACCTATAGGTGTTTCATTATAAGGATCAATAGTGTTTGAATAACTCCTGAACAGAAGATAGTTAAGCAGATCCGGTGCCTGACTTGCACCCCAGTTCAGCAATATATCCGATCCTGATAAAGAAGCTGTAAAAGGATTAACCTGAGGCGGAGCAATATTGTCAATACTTCTCCCGGAGAGTATTGCGGATTCCCAGTATGAATCGGGATTTGAAGTTCTTGCCCGGATCTTGAAAAACAGATTCCCGCTGCCGAGAGATCCGGAATTAAACGGGGTGGAAGCGGTATAAGTATAAAAAGAATGCTGTGAGGGATTGATCAGAGCTATTTCTTCCCATGAAAAATTTCCACCCGAAGGCGGATAGCTTCTGTAAACTGAATATCCCGTTACAAGATTATTCCCGAAGACATCAAATGAACTCCTTGCCCATTTTAAATTAACAAAACCTCCCTGATCATCCGGAACGTCTTTTACATAATTAAGTATAGGTTTTGCTGAAATAGCCGATCCAAAATAAATATAAGCTCTGCCTATTGTTGCATACGAAGGTGAACCAACGATCATATCTGAATATCCGTCACCGTTTATATCACCTGCAGTGCAGACAATTTGACTGAAATAATTGACGGGCGCCTCTCCGGTCATTGTCATATCTAATGTATTATTCATCGAAGATCCTCCAAGATACACATATGCTTTGCCTGTCGATGAAGAATAGAGATAAGCGCTTATTATTACATCTGAATAACCGTCACCGTTTATATCACCTGCAGATGATACTGAATGTCCAAAAGCACTCCCAGCTGTCTCTCCTGTCAGAATTACATCCGGAATATTATTCATGAGAACTCCTCCGAAACAAACATAAGCCCTCCCGACATATCCCAAATAACTGCTTGCACCTACCACTACATCATCAAAGCCGTCACCATTCACATCTCCCGCACCGGAGACAGATCTTCCGAAATGGTTGTCAGTAGCCTCACCGGTTATTGTGATATCCGCAATATTATTGAGTGAAGACCCTCCGAAAAAGATATATGCTCTGCCTGTATTTGAAGAATATTGATCTGCACCAACAATAATGTCGGAATAACCATCTCCATTAACATCCCCGGCTGTTGAAACTGAAACTCCGAATTCATCACCGTTAAATTCTCCATCCATAATCAGATCTGCAGTATTATTCATTGATAATCCCCCCAGATAAACATATGCCCTTCCTTTTGCTGAAGAATATTGATCTGCACCAACTATCACATCTGAATAACCATCACCGTTCACGTCACCTGCGGATGAAACAATCCACCCATATCTTCCGCCTATTGTCTCTCCTGACATAGTAACATCCGGAATGTTATCCATTGATGAACCACCGAAAAAGATATATACCCTGCCCGTATAATTATTATAAACAAATTCTCCGTAAGCTCCTACGATCACATCGGAATACCCGTCTCCATTCACATCACCGGCTGCAGAAACAGAACAACCAAAACTGTTGTAAATTGAAATGCCCGTCATTGTTACATCTGCTATGTTATCCATTACAGGACCGCCGAAATAAATAAATGCCCTGCCGGTATATGTAGAGTATGCATCCTGCCCGACTATCACATCCGAATAGCCGTCGCCATTCACATCACCTGCGGTAGCTACAGACATTCCGAATCTTGCATCAGGTACATTACCTGTAATGGTTATATCAGCTGTGATCTCATTTTTCATAAAGTAATCGTAAAGATATACTCTTCCATATCCGGAAGAATTTTTAAATGCACCAACGATCAGATCTGAATAGCCGTCACCGTTTATATCACCGGCTGCAGCTGATCTGCCAAAAAAGTTTTCTGTTGTTTCGCCGGTCATCGTTACATCAGGAATATTATTCATATTCGTCCCGCCGAAAAATAAATATGTTTTACCTGTATTTGTGATATATCCGTCTGCTCCGATTATCACATCCGAGTATCCGTCACCATTCACATCTCCCGCACTTGAAACCAGTCCTCCGAAATAATTCAGAGAAGCTTCGCCGTCCATTGTAACATCTGCAACAGTATTCATTGAAGTCCCGCCGAAGTATATGTAAGCTTTACCAAAATTTGAAGCATAACCGCTTGCCCCTACTACCACATCGGAATAACCATCACCGTTTACGTCTCCGGCACCTGATACTGAAAATCCGTAATAGCTGTCTGTTGTTTCTCCTGTAATTATAAGATCTGCAACATTATTCATTGCGGCACCTCCGTAATAAATATATGCCCTGCCTGTATTTGAAACATAGCCATACGCTCCTACGATCACATCTGAATATCCGTCGCCGTTCACATCGCCTGCGGATGAGACTGAAAATCCGAACAGATTATAATCTGCTTCACCTGTTAAAATCACGTCTGCTGTATTATTCATTTGCTGACCGCCATAATATATGAAAACTCCTCCTCTCCATGAAGAGAAACTTCTGTCTGCTCCGATAATCACATCAGAATATCCGTCGCCGTTCACATCACCGGCTGATCTTACTGATATCCCTAATCTATCTCCAATTGCCGAACCTGTCATTACAACATCTGCATTAATATCCATATTTGTTCCTCCATAATAGACATATGCTCTGCCAGTACCTGACATATAAGAAAGCGCGCCTATAATAATATCGTCATAACCGTCTCCGTTTACATCACCGGCTGTCGAAACAGAATATCCAAACCAGTTGTTTGCTGATTCGCCTGTAAAAATTTTATCTGCTACCGTATTCATTATCAGCCCTCCATAGTAAAGATAAGCTCTCCCTGTGTTTGAATTATATCCGTAAGCTCCGACAATGATGTCATCAAACCCGTCTCCGTTCACATCACCTGCGGATGATACTGAATAGCCGAAATAATTATTTGTTGCAAGTCCGTTAAAGATCTTTCTCTGAAAAGCATCTCCTTCGGGATCTTCAGAATTAACTCTTTGTGATCCCGGTTGTGTTTCATTGATTATCCTGTTTCCGTTCTCATCCAGAAGAGAGTTCATCCAGTCCTGAGTGACTCCTGACGGAAGAGAGTCCTGTTTAGTAATATCTCCGGATCTGTAATTTGAAGATAAATCTCCGTGGAATTTTTTCTGCCAGTTAGATAAACAATACAATTGCGGAAAAACGAGGATGAATAAAAAAGAAAGGATTAAAACTTTATATATAAATCTGTTCATGATCCGAACTCCTTAATTATTATTTAATAAATAATGATTTACCATATAGTCAAAATGAAAATTTATATGGTTTTTTTCTTTCGGATTTCCGTTTTAAGAAATGTTTTAAGGAGTAATAAACGAGGTTGTAAGATGTTGTAAATACTTCCGAACTCTTTCTTAAAAAGAATTCCGGATTATTTTAATATCTACATTAAGCAGATAAATAAATTTAACTGTTAAAAAATAACGTTTGATTATTGCAATATATATGCAAAATGATTTATCAGAACATGAAATGGTATACATCTGGTAGATTCCTTTTTTAAAGGTATCCAAATACTTCAGATAATGGTATTGGATGTCAGCTAAAAAATTTATTAATGCAAAAAGCCGGAGATAACATGAGAAGCACCAATGATAAAGACATCATATCCGTCACCGTTTACATCTCCTGCCGCTGAAACGGAATTTCCAAACTGATCACCTGCTGTTTAACTGTTAAAAAAATTCTGCTGCATTGCATCTGAGCCCGGTTCTTCTTCGTGAAGGATAACCAGCATTAATGTAAATGCAAAGAGATGTTTTGATTTGTAATGATTTTTCAAAAAAATTATTTTGTAAAAAAATTAAATTTATATTTTTAAATTACTGCCAATACCTTCCCCGCTTACTTTCGGGGGTCAGACGGAGAAGGCCGGCAGCAGAAAACAATAACCCGCCATACCGGTGATGTCATTAAGGAAAAAATGTACGCGTACACTTTTCCGGGTTATCATTTTATTTGAATGAACAATTGTTGCTATTTGTGTTTCATACTTCGTGTTTCTTTAAAGTTTCCGACCTGAATTGTATAAGACATGTTTTTTAATGAACTCTTTTCCGGAGATTTGAAAAGCACAATGTATGTTCCCGGTATCATTTCACCGTCAATAAGATTTTCATAAACAACACCGTTGTCGTCTGTTACATTCAGAATTACTCCGGCTTCTTTTTTCAGGTCAAATTTAATGACAGTTACATCATTCATTTCGGTCGGTTCATTTTGATAAAGAGTAAATAAATTACCCTGTGGACTTTTATCGGAATCGGAACTCTTTACAGATGTTACCGGTGCTATTTTTTCTTTGTTCTTCGAATATGAATCAGCCGTAACTGTCAGGCTCAGGATTATCAGAACCGGAATTGCAAGTTTAATTTTTAACATTTTTATCTCCTTTGTTTTTAGGGTTTATTTTAATTGACACAAAAATATATCCGGCACATTCATTTTCCAAAGAAACTTTTTGGCAGGTTTCACAACTAAGATGAATACTTTTTTAAAAGAAATGTCCTGTTTCAGACTGGAATCAAACTTTATTAACTACCGGATTTCTAATGGCATAAGGTATTTGGTATTTAATATCAGGTAATTACTTTATATTGTGCTCTGAAAAACGGTCTAATTCTTAGTTTCACAAAAGCTACTTAATACTTAATACCTAATACCTAATACTTAATACTTAATACTTAATACCTAATACTTAATACCTAATACTTAATACCCAATACCCAATACTATCTCTTATGCACAAAAGCTCGCTTCTCGGGATCATCCGGACCTTCACTCCGAAAGAACTTATTAAATTCGAAGACTTTGTAAATTCACCCTATTTCAATAAAAATAAAAATGTAATAAATTTATTTGCTGAAGTAAAAAAGCATGCGCCGGAATATACAGGTGAAATGCTTGATAAGGAAAGAGTCTGGGAAAAAATATTTCCCGGGAAGGAATATAATTACGGGATCATGAAAAACATTATTCATGATTTAAGCGTGCTTTGCGAATCATTTCTTTCGGAAGAAATTTACAGTAAAAAAGAAAGCCGGAGAAGCATCGATCTCCTTGAATCAATTTTAAAAAGGGATCTGAAGAGAAATTTTGAGAATAGTTATGATGCAATCGCAAGAACCTTCAAAAAAAACTTTGACAGAAAAAATATTAATTTTTCCGATGAATATTATTCACATCAAAAAAAAATAACCGATCTGTATGAAGGGTTTTTACATTTGTATGATCCTCAGTTGAAAAATAAAATCACAATTATTCCCTCATGTGAATACCTTATTTATGCTTTTCTTATCGAAAGTATTAAAATGTTTCAAAAGGTTATTGGCCACAGTCTTCAATACAATCATCCTCTGAATGAAAATATTTTATATAATGTTTTTAAAAAACTGGATGAAGGATCAATGATCACGGACATTATAGAATACAGTGAAAAGCAGCCGGGTAAAGATCATCTTGTGCTTAAATGCTATTACAGCATGTTCAGAGCCCTTAGACTTAATGATAATTTTGACAACTTTAAGGAATTTAAAAACAACATTTCAAAAGTTAACGATATCCTTCCCGAAAGTGAGATCAGTTTTTTATATTATGCACTTATGACCTGCCTTACGAATCTAAAGATCACTTTGAATAATTTCGGAAAAGAATATTTTTATATCATAAAGATCTGTCACAAAAGAAATTTTCTTCTGAATGAAGACGGTTCCATTAGTCCTCACTTCTTTTTTTCAATTGTCAACATGGCTTGTTCTGAAAAAGAACTAGCATTTGCTGAAAAATTCATAAGTGAATATACCCCTAAAATTCCTGCTGACTTTAGGGAATCGCATTTCAATTATGCCATGTCGAAAATGAATTTCCTCAAAGGAAATTTTGAAACCTCTCTTGAGTATCTTTCAAAAATTCAGAATGAAGACAAAAGCATGAAGTATTATATGAAAAATGATCAGATAACTGTTTATTACGAACTGAATGACCGCGAGTCTTTTGAATATGCCTATGACACATTAAAACATTTTATCAGGAAAAATAGATTAACAAATGAATCCAGAATTCTGACACTTACAAATTACTGCGGTTACATAAAAGCAATGTTCAAATTACGGGAAAAATTTGATTCTTATGAATATGATACTCTTAAAAAGAAGATCGAACTGACCAAAACAACCAATAAAGGCTGGCTGATAAGAAAACTGGAGGAGATCAAAGCCGATAATCAGAATTAAAATCCGGCGGGGTAATTTTACTCCCCTGAGTCCCCGCAATTTAATGAATTATAAAATTCATGCGATAGTAAACTGCGGAGACTTAGAGTGAATTTGATTCAGTTACATGTTAAGAATATTTAACCAATTTGTATGACATCTGACGTCTGAGATCTAGCGTCTCGCATCTCGTGTCTCGCGTCCAGCATTCTCCGTCTTACGTCTTGATTCATAAAACTTATCAAGATATTCCTTTGACGGCATAGGACTCCAGTTCGGGACATATTCCTTCACTTCAGCTTTTTTCTGTTTTAAATATTCCCTTCCCGCTTCATACTTCTGCCTTTGCGCATCGTTTTCAAATACCGGTTTTTTATTATTAATATTATCAGGGTTTACATTCGGCGCAGGTGATGCACCCGGAGGAGTCTGCTTTGCGACAAATGCTGCATTATTATTATATGTCAGTAAAACATCCGAGAGATTCACAGCATTATCTCCCGTGACATCCGTAACAACATAACCGGAAGCGAAGAAATTTGCGTCATTATTGACCGAAGTAACATCATTCAGATCCACAAAACCGTTCTGGTCAACATCTCCGCCAAACATCGCCCAGTAATTTGCTGTTGCCGTCAGGAACTGATTTCCTCCGTATGCATAATTGAAATAAGCCATGTCGAATAAAAAGTAGGTTCCTCTTATATAATTCGCTGCAAAACTGCTCCATGTCTCAATACTGTTTCTGTGTTTAACAGCGAAATAGTATGAACCGGACAGCGCTCTTGTCATTACCGAATTACAGAATCCATCCTGTTCGGAAAATGAAACTGCTGAGTCAACTATAATATTCGGGAAATCCATCCTGTGCAGATAAATTCTGACTGTATCCCTCACAACATCATAAGGTCCGGGCACACCTCTGTAAAAGCCCTGAGGAATAGCTCCGACAGTATATGTTGTTGGTGCCGGCAGGGTCTGAACACATATATTATCCAGATACAGATTATTCCCCCAGCCGCTTTTTGCCTGTAATCTTATCTTATTCGTTCCTGAAGGTAAAGAATAGATCTTTGGTCTCCATTCGGAATTTTCGGGGACATAAGGATTCGGATCCGGAGGAGCTGTATTCAACTCGCCGGTTCCGTCGATCCTTCCGGTCAGTGTAGCAAGTACTGTATACGAAACTCCTGAATTGTTTGAAGCTTCCACCAGCAGAGTATCAGGACCGAAAAACGGATCATTATAAGGTGCATAAGCCTCGTCAAATGTCAGATATGAATTTGAACCGGTTACCAGGAATTCATCAGAGACTAAAGACTGATGCTGATTGGCGTTTGCATTATAGAAATTAAATTTTGCAGATCCTGAACCGATACCATAAGCGGATTCTGTTTGTCTGGACCATAAGTTTGAACCTGTAAATTCTATATTAAAAGAAGAAGGAGGAAAAGTCGTTGAGGTAAAATCTTCACAAGGTGGTGCCGGATTATAAGGAGGACAAGCAGTTCCAGAAACAACTCCTCCCGGCGCGAGCCAGTTTGAAGATGTTCCGCTCAATGCGAATCCTGTCAGAAAACCGTAATAATTGTTGCCGCTTGCATCAAGTAAAGTACCTTGTCCGGCATTATTTCCTGCGTCTATGCCCTGATTGAATTTATAATTAGCCAGCAACCCTGTTGCTGAGGACGGGATCTCACAATTTTTATTGTTCTGGAGCTCAGCCTGTGAGAGCGCTCTGTTCCAGATACGGACATTATCCAAACTTCCATTCATGAATTCCGATGTTCCAAGATTCGAACCTAAGTATCCGCCTGAAGTAAGTGCAGGTAAATTTACATTTGCAGAGTTTCTCTGAGCTACAAGATTTCCGTCAAGATAACTCCTGAAACCGTTTACGGTATTTTTTTGCCATGTCATTGCTATGTGGTGCCAGTTACCGTCGGTCGCTCCGGCTCCAACAGATATGCCGTTCAAACCTCCGTCTGTAGAGATAATATGTAAATTCTGCCAGCCCGCAACTATATAATCAGAACCGGTAGGCTGGAATCTGACTGCAGATGTTATATTTGAACCTTTAAACCAGTATTCAATTGTAATTGCCGTGCCGCCGGTAGCAGCAGTTGTTAATGAATTAACTAAAGTGATCCTGTCATCTATGCCGTCAAATTTAAGTGAAGCCGCAGCATTCGCGCAAGCGTTTGAGGGATTAACGGCTCCGGGATATATCCAGTTTGACGTAAGACCTGTAAGCGCAAAGTTGTTCAATGTACCTGTATAATTGTTGCCGCTGATGTCAGTCAGAGAAGTAACTCCGGGATTTGCAATATTCCCGAATCCCTGATTGAATTTATAATGTGCAACTAAACCTGTTCTTTGATCATTGAAATCACAGAACCTGTACGCCTGTATTTCGGATTGCGGCAGAGCTCTCTTCCAGATACGGACATTATCAAGACTTCCGTTTGTAAATTCAGATGAACCCTGATAGCAGCCTAAGAATCCGCCTGAAGCTATATTCGGTAAATTTACGCTGGCTGAAGTTCTCTGGAATACCAGATTACCGTCAACATAACTTTTGAAACCGCCTCCGCTTCCTCTTATCCATGACATAGCAATATGGTGCCAGTTGCCGTCAGTGGATCCGTTTCCTATAGGGATCCCGTTTGCTGTCCCTCCGTCTGTAGAAATTATATGCATATTATTCCATCCGGCGATAATGTAATTACCGCTAAGATCCTGTAATCTGACCGCTGACTGTAAAGATGAACCCTTGAACCAGTATTCAATCGTGATCTCTGTTCCTCCCGAAGCAGCCGCAGTCAGGGAGTTTGGCAATGCTACATAATCATTCACACCGTCGAAGCTCAGTGCTTCACCCGGAGATGCAACGCTTCCGCCGCCTATCCTGAAATCGTAAGGTGATTCGTTCGGATCATCGCTGTTAATTATAACAGTTGCTGTATCAGTTCCAGCTGCTATCGGGGAATATGTAATATTAAAGTATGCGCTGCCTGCAGGCGGTATAGGAGAAGGAGGACTCAAAGCGCTCACCGTGAACCTTGGAGAACCGGAAATTAAAATCTGCTGTATATTAAGGCTAAGTGATCCCGTATTTCTTATTTCAAAAGTTCTGACTTTATTTGTTCCTATAGATACCTGCCCGAAATCCGTACTGTCGCTTAACTGGACTGCTGTTTTTCCGTCCGGGATCAATACACCGTTCAAGTTATAGACCTCGATCGCCGGAGCGTCAAGCTTGACTTCCCATACGCTTCTTCCGTGAGAAAATGCCACAAGTTTATCCGTACCTTTCTGCAATACCAGTTCATCCACGGGCACATATGAGGGCATTCCGGTATTGAAGGAATTCCAGTTTGCGCCGAGGTTAGTTGTATTATAGACTCCGGTTTCAGTTCCGATGAACCATTCAGAAGTGTTCACAGGATTTACGACTAAAGTATGAACCGGGACATTTGGCAGTGATAAAGAAACATCAGTCCAGTTTGTTCCCTGGTTTGTCGAATAATAAACATGTCTTGAATTCAGAGTACCACCGACATTATATCCCGAGTAGCAGGCATATATCTTATTGGGTTCATACGGATTTTCCACGATCCTTCTGACCCAGGCAGAATTGTTTCCTGCGGGAGTAATTTCTGTCCATGCATCTATTCCTGCAGCAGGATTCAGGCTTGTGCATTTGAAAATTCTGCCGTTAGCTGATCCGGCATAACCACGGTAGTTACCGGGTGTATTTGCTGTAATTGTAACAGCGCTGATTTTATAACCGGTCGCCAATTGATTGCTTGATTGAGCCCAGCTACCGGCTGCATTATCGGTGACCCATACTTTGTCGGAAGCGGCGATCAGTACATTTGAATTTTGCGGGTTCATTGAAAAGGGAGAAATAAACAATGTATAACCTGAATTCCCTGCATCAGTCAGACCATTAGTGCAGCCAAACCAGCTTGCTCCTCCGTCAGTTGTTTTGCTCATCAGCAGATAAACATATTCTTCATAGGAAATTAAATTATTGGTCTGGTTCTGGGCTGCATATCCGCCGTCTCCTCCTACAGATTCAGTCCAGGAAGTTCCTGATGTATATTTAAGATGTCCGTTATCCTGCGTACCTCCGAAGAAAGTATTGCCGGTCGGATAAACAGCGCCACCGTAAAACTGTGTTATCTGCAGACCGTTATTTAAAGAGGTCCAGGAAGTTCCGCCGTTAGTAGTTCTGTAAATACCGCCGTCATTTCCGCAGTAAAATTTATCGAGGAAATCGAGATCAAAAGTTATAGCATGATGATCTGCATGCACAACCGGCGAACCGAAAGAGGGATGCCAGTATGTTAACTGAAACCAGTTTGTTCCTCCGTTTGTGGATTTGATCATTTCCACGCCGCCGGCATACAGGATACTTGAATTATAAGGATCAACAGCGATCACATTATCGTAATCACCCTGCGCTCCCAGATAAGACATACCGCCTGTGGATGCAAGCAGGGGAGGAGTGCCGACTGCATACCATGTTGCTCCGTAATCTTCTGATTTATAAATCCCTTTTAATCCGTATTCAGGCGCTCCTAAATTTGTAGAGGAGATGGCCGCATAAATTGCGGTATTATTTGTAGAACTTGTCAGCGCTATTCTGGAATATCCGGCAGTTGGAAGACCAATAGTCATTTTTGTCCAGTTGTTACCGGAGTTTGAAGTTCTGTAAATACCGCCAAGTATCGCTCCGTTTGGGGAAGTTGCATATAAATAAGTACTGCTGTTGATAGCAAGCATATCGCACGGTCTGAAAAAATTGGATCCAAAAGTGTTCGGTCCGATATTGTTTGACCAGGTCAGTCCGGAGTTTGTAGATTTATAAAGCCCTCCGTTTGTACTGGAATTTCCCACACCTCCTGTAACATTAAAATCAAATGTCGAAGCATAGAGATTTCCGGCATTATCAAAAGCGAGTTTCATTATGTTCCTGAATTTGGATATTTCCGTTCCGACTGTTAGAGGGAGTAAGATCCATGTATCACCAAAGTTCGTTGACCTGTAAATTCCTCCGCCGTAAACCGCATCATAATTAAGCCACCCTTCGCCTGTTCCCGCAAATACTATGTTGGAGTTATTCGGATCGGTGATCATAGTGTTGATGCACATTGGATTACCGGCATCCAGTTTAGGCAGCCAGGTTGTTCCGCCGTCAGTACTTTTCCATATCCCTCCGGAAACCGATCCTATCAGCATCAGGTTTGAATTTCCCGGTTTGACCAGTATCGATCTGATCCTACCGCCGATATTTCCGGGACCCTTTGCGCTCCAGTTCAGTGTCTGCGCATTATCCCGAAGAGAATTATAACTTGACATTCGATCCTCTGTATATTTAACCGCTTCCATTCTTGCGGCAATTGGATCAACACCTTTCAATTCACCTGTTACCATTTTGTATCTGTACTCTGAAGCACCGTAAGGATTATCCCTGTTTCCCTGACTTTCCTCTTTAGGTGAATCCAGTATTGAATATGCTCCGAAAAAGTACGGGACAGATGTTGTTGTAACATAACTGTCATATAAAATTGATTCAGTGTTGCTTTCACTGACAGAGAGATATTCAATATTTTTCTGTTGAATACCATCTTTATCATTATCTTTATCTTTATCAATAAAGCTGAAACCGATCAGCAGAAATGCTGAAAAAAGGTAAAGGATAGTTTTCATGAGTATAAATTTTTAGTAAATAAAAAATTATTTTCACATTTAATTAATTACAGTAATTTAATTTTCTTTATTTTATTCTTCAAAGAAAAGTTAGTTGATTTGTCTCAATAGATAATTCAGAGTATTAGAAAAGAAATTATGAAAAATGTTGATAAAAATGATCTGAAGAAAATTATTGAACATACACTGGATCTCACTGAAAGCGGAATAATGCTGCTTGTGGTCCGTCTGATCAGGAACAACATTATAAAAAGCAACATGACCAAAACTACTGCAGAAGAAATGTCTTCCGTTCTTACAAATTACATTACAGGTTTTTTGGACATGGACAGCTTATTTGACAGTCTTGAAAAAACAGACTTGTTGACAAAAAGATCTGCGGTGTTTTGAATTATCTGAATAAGTGTTTCAAGGAAAAGCATAACATTGATCATTATAATAATTTAAGGAAAGCATTCCTTGAAAGCATACACCTCTTCAGCAGGGAAGATAAATATTTTATTTTTAATGATATGCTTTCCTGGTGCATTTTAAAACAGCAGGAAGGAAATACCGGTTATATAGGTGAAGAACTGGATGTAATAAAATTGATGCTTGAGCATCAGTGTTTAACGGGATCGGAAACAGAGCCCATGAACATTATCTTTTTCAGAAATGTAATATTTACGGCTCTGGATTTAAATGAACTTGACTGGATTGAAAATTTTATAACAGAGTCAATTAATAATCTTAGCCCGCAGTTCCGGGAAAATATGAGATATTACTCTTTTATTTATATTGAATATCATAAGAAGAATTTTGAAAAATGCATGGAATACTTCAGTTACTTAAAATTAGAAAACTCCATTTTCAAAAGAGATCTGAGAATACTCATGTTAAAAGTTTACTACGAGCTTAACTATTATGAAAACGCTCTTTATCTTCTTGATTCCACCAGGCATTTATTATCCGGCTCCAGAGAAATCTCACAAACACATAAATTAAGGGATTCAAATTTTACGAAATTTTATAAAAAGCTTTTGAAGATCACAAAGGATACAGATGCATCAGAAATTGAATTACTGAAAAAAAATATTTTAAATGAAGTCAATGTTGAAAGTAAAAGCTGGCTGATGAGAAAGACAGAAGAAAAAAGCCGGAGATAAACTTCCGGCTTTAGTTAGTTGCAAGTTTCAAGTTACTTGTTACTTTAGAATAATCTGACTGACCTGTCATCTATCCAAATCTAAAATCTAAAAGCATTTTACATCCCAAATCCGAAATTCCAATTCTCAAATCACGGAGCCACCTTCACGACAAAAGCGCTTGCATTATTCGAAGTAATAACAATATCAGCAAGATCAGTCAGATTATCACCGTTCATATCTGAAGGCACATAACCTCCGGTAAATGAATTTGCCGCATTGAATACTCTAACTACATCGCCAAGATCAACTATCCCGTTCTGATTCTCATCACCGCTGTATATTCCGAATCTTAAAGGAGATGTATCTATCTGCTTCTCATTGCTTCCGAATGCCTGTGATGAAGATGATGACAGATCATAATTCACAGGTGAGGAAGTTGAAAATGCCATCGGTGAAGCGCTCCATGTTTCAATCGAGTTTCTGTGCTTTATGGCAATGTAATAATTACCGCTGACAGCACTGGGGAATGTCAGCTGAACTGTTCCGTCATTTGCGACTATTGCTTTTGACTGACCGGCAACAGCAAAAGGTGAAACGGAATTTCTAAGCTCAACCGTAACAGTATCACTCACCTGCATATCGATCCCGGAATTGTAAAATCCCTGAATGAACATTGTAAGATCAAGTGTAATGCTTATTTCCGGACTGGCTGCAACTGCCACCGGGCTTTTATTATTATGAATATCCTGCGCGACGATAAAATAATAATACGCTCCGCTAAGAGGAGCTGTATCAAGATAGGCTGAATCACTTGTCGTTGCAAACACCGGTTCGGTATCCGGATCAATCACCGGATCAATGTTTCTGTAAAGAATATAATTCAACAGATCAGGCGCGGTACTTTTCTCCCAGGTGAGATTGACATTATTTGAAATACCCGCGGCATTGAAAGGGGATACAGCTAACGGAGCAATATTATCAATGCTTCTGCCGTATAGAATTCCCGATCTGTAATATTGATTAATGTCAGAAGTTCTTCCGGTGATCCTGTAATACAAAGTTCCGCTGCCGTTGGAAGTTGAATCAGAAGGAGTAAAATCTGTATAAGTATAAAACGATTCATGTGAAGCCTGTATGACCGCAACATTCTCCCATGAGAAACTTCCTCCCGAAGGCGGATAACTTCGCTGAACGAGATAGTCAGTAATGACAGAATTTCCGTTAACATCAAGTCCGCTTCTTGACCATTTCAGATTAAGCTTCCCGCCCTGATCGTTGGGAACATCTTTTACATAATTCAGGATCGGCTTTGAACTGATAGCTGATCCAAGATAAATATAAGCTCTTCCCGCATCTACTCCGCCAGCATCATTTGACCTTGCCGCTCCTATTATATCATTGAATCCGTCACCATTGACATCACCCGCGGAAGTTCCTGCTCTTCCGAATGAATCACTTTGAGCTTCACCGGTTAATGTCAGATCATAAATATTATCCATGGAAAGTCCGCCGTAATAAATATAGGATCTGCCTGCATTACTCCAACCTGTGCTGTATCCCGAAGCGCCAACCATTACATCACCGAAACCATCCTTGTTTACATCACCTGCTGAAGATACAGAAATACCGAAAGCAGTGACATCTTCATTCAGGATCAGATCTATTCCGCTGTTCATTGCCTGACCTCCGAAAAATATATAAGCTTTATCTACATTTGTAAATGGACCTATTGCTCCCGCTATCACATCATCATATCCGTCACCATTTACATCGCCTGCTCCTGATAAAGTTGCGCCAAAATAAGAATTTGAGATACCTTCTCCTGTCATTGTAATTTTATTATTTGAATTCATCGTTACATTTCCAAAATAAACATATATCTTACCTGCGTCTGTTGCTGCTTCATCATTATAAGGAGCGCTTACCAGTATGTCCCCGTATCCGTCACCATTTACGTCTCCGGCATCAGCAACATCTGTCCCAAAACTATCTCCTGCATTTTGTCCCGTTAAAGTAAAATCAACAACGTTATTCATTGTCAAACCTCCAAAGTATAAATACGCTCTGCCATAAGCTGACGAGTATGAATTTGCGCCGATGATCACATCGCTGAATCCGTCGCCGTTCACATCTCCCGCACCGGATACAGAACTTCCCAATCTTTCACCTCCTGAACCTGTCATCACAATATCCGCTGCATTATCCATGGCTGATCCTCCAAGGAACACATACGCCCTTCCGTTGAAATTGCCTCTGTTAAAAGCCCCGATGATGACATCTCCGTATCCGTCACCGTTCACATCACCCGCATCAGAGACTGAATAACCGAAATAGCTGTTTACTGAATCCCCTGTCATAACTACATCCGCTGCATTATCCATTATCGCTCCACCAAAATAAATGTATGCTCTTCCCGCGCTGCTGCCGGCTGCATCGTTATATGGCGCTCCGACAATAACGTCTGAATATCCGTCACCGTTTACATCACCGGCTGAGGAAACAGAAAATCCGAAAAGGTCACCGGTTGCAGCTCCTGTCAAAGCATTATCGTAAGTCAGATCATTTTTCATGAAATAGTCATACATATAAACTCTGCCTGTATTTGAAGAATATCCGTTTGCTCCGACAATTAATTCAGGATACCCGTCACCGTTAATATCTCCGGCTGATGCGACAGATACTCCGAAATAGCTGGCGGCTGCCTCTCCGGTCATAACCATATCCGCAACATTATTCATGAGCGCTCCTCCGAAGTAAACATAAGTCCTGCCGAATGAAGAAAGATACCTGCTTGCTCCGATCACCACATCATCAAAACCGTCACCGTTAAGATCTCCGGCTGATGCGGCAGAGATTCCGAAATAGTTACCTGCAGCTTCCGCATTGAAAATAACATCTTCAGTATTATCAGGTGAAACACCTCCAAAGTAAATATAAGCACTGCCGGTCAGTGAAGAATATCCGTAAGCGCCAGCTATCAGATCAGAAAATCCGTCGCCGTTCACATCACCCGCGAATGCAACAGAATAACCAAAGTAGCTGACGGCAGATGGACCGGTCATTATCATATCCGCAGTAGTATCGGGTGAAGCGCTTCCATAATATAAATATGCTCTTCCGGTATTGCCTGAATATCCGTAAGCTCCGATAATAAAATCTCCATAACCGTCTCCGTTGAAGTCACCGGCAGATGAAACAGAACCTCCAAAATAATTCAAATTAGCTTCACCTACTATAGTTATATCAGCTATTGTGTCAGGATTAATTCCTCCGTAATATATATATGCTTTGCCTTTTTGAGAAGAATATCCAAGCGCTCCGATAATAAGGTCAGTAAATCCGTCTCCGTTGACATCACCGGCATTTCTTACTGAAGTACCGAACCTGCTGCCGGTAGTTTCTCCCGTCATTACAAGATCAGGTGTATTATTAATTAAAGCGCCGCCGAAAAAAACATAAGCTCTTCCCTGATCAGAATTGTATCCGTCAGCGCCGAACACGAAATCATCATAGCCGTCGGCATTCAGATCTCCCGCAGATGCTACAGACCAGCCTAAATAGTTGCCTGTTGAAACTCCCGTAAGAACAAGATCCGGAACTGTGTTCATATTGGTACCACCAAAAAACAAATAAGCTTTTCCGGTATTGGAAGTAAAGGCATAGGCGCCGACTACAATATCATCATATCCGTCGCCGTTCACATCTCCGGCGCTGTTCACTGAAAAACCAAACTGGTTGTTTGTACCCTGCCCGTTGAAGATCTTTCTCTGAAAAGCATCACTTTCAGGATCTTCGTTTGAATAATTTTGAATTGCCTGATCATCCGGGATTATTCTGTTACCGCTTTCGTCTGTTAGAGAGTTGAGCCAGTCTCTTGAGACACCTGATTTAGTGTTTAGAGTGTCTTGAGTGTCTTGAGTGTTTGGAGTGTGTTGAGTGTGTGGAGTGTATGGAGTGTTTTGAGTTTGTTGATCGTTCTCCGTTTTCATCCAGTTGGCACTAGCGCTATTACTAATAATAAACATTCCTGATATTAAAATTATTATCAGCGAAGCAGTTTTAAACTTAAATGTATTTTTCATATATGATTGATTTAATTAAAATCTTTGTCTGTGTCAAAACGTCTGACATAAAAAAAAAGCAAAGCAGACTGCTGAATTCTATTCGGGAGAGAACAAATTCAGTCCTGGTGATCCGCTTCGCTTTTTAAATTATGAATAAACTAAAGAAATATTCTCTCCCGTATTTCTGACTGCAAAATACTTCAGATAAGTATTTTTGTCAAAAATAAATAAAGGAAATTGTAACCGGATTTTAAAAAAACTTTTTAGTAGGATTAATTAAAAGAATTGATTATTGATTTATTTTAACACTTTTTATACTGATTTTTTGTAACCGCAAATTATATGCATAACTCAAGAATAACAGAGATCCTGAAGAGTTTTTCACCTGCAGAGATCAGAGAATTCAAAAAATTTCTGGAGAGTCCGTTCTTCGGGTGTAAGCCTTTTATCTTAAAATTTTATAAAGAGCTGATAAGATATTATCCGGAATTTGACGGGGATAGAGTTAACAGGAAAGTGATATTTGATAAACTTTATAAAGGAAAGACTTATGATGACGGTCTGTTCAGAAAAATGAGTTCAGATCTTGTTTTACTTTCTGAAGAGTATATTTTGAATGTCGAGTTCAGAAATAACAAAGCATTCCGGGATCAGTCACTGCTTTCGGGATTAAGAAATAAAAAGCTTAATAATCATTTTGAATTAAGATCGGCTAAAATGCAGAGGAAACTGGAAGATGACAAAGCCGGCAGCCAGACATTTTTTAATAGATTCTTAATACAAAATGAAATACACAATCATCATCTTACAATTAAAAACAAGGAACTGGGAACACATCTCGAATCAGGTTTGATCTCACATACTATCATTTTCACTGAACATCTTTTAAATTTTATGCGGTACATGAATTCTTTTAAACATGAATATGTAAATCAGTCAGAGATACTGAAAAATTTACTCAAAAATTTTGATCTTAAGAATTTTGCAGAATCTCATATTCAAGAAGATGATGAGTACTTTTATTATCTGAAACTGATCTATCTGAAGTATCAGATCTCTGAATATAAAGATGATGAAGAAAGTTACAGGAAATTTAAAAAACTGTTATTTGAGAATAAGGAAAAACTTACCGGACATACAGTGATAAATTCTTTTGCGGCAATGTCTCAGTTTATTGCAAGGCATAATCATAAAAGTGACAGCAAATATATACAGGACGCTTTTGAAATAAATGAAATTATTCTGAAGGATAAATTATTCCTTGAACATTCGGAATTTCTGCAGATCACTTTCTGCGGATACCATATTTCCACCTGCAGAAAACTGAACAGGATCGATGCCGTCAAAGACTTTTTAAAAACATACTCGGTTTACTTCCATCCTGACTATAAGGATGAGATGATAAATTACTGTAAAGCAATAATAACATTCTCGGAAAACAAATTCGAAAGGTCTCTTGCTCTTATTTCAGAGGTTAACCTTGACCGTCCATCATTAAAAGCTTCAGTCAAGGTTTTAAAAATAAAAAACTGTTATGAACTCGGTTATACTGAAATGCTCTATTCAGAACTTTCGGCATTAAAGCGCTTTTGCTCTTCCGGGACAATGCTGGTGGATGAGTTTAAATTAAACATAAAGAATTTTATTTATACTATATCTAAAATTGCAAAGCTGAAGGAAATGAATGATACAGATGAATTAATCATTCTTAAGAAAAAGACCGGTAAAGAAAACAATCTTCTGGAAAAAACATGGCTGATGAGAAAAGCCGGAGAATTAATGTAAAAGCCGGAGATAAACTTCCGGCTTTTTCAATTTCAACTTTTAAATTTCAAATTACATCTTTTCAAACCATCTGACCTCTGACCGTCTCGCGTCTTCCGTCTCGCGTCTTCTGTCAGGGAGTCACTTTCGCCGCAAAAGCGCCCGCATAATTCGAAGTGATCACAAGATCAGAATGATCAGTAAGATTATCCCCGTTCATGTAAGTCGGCACATAACCAATCGTAAAAGAACTTGCGGCATTGGATACATTCACTACTGTGATAAATTTGGAATTAATTATTTTAAGGACTGTAAAAACAAATTTAACTTTCATAAATTTATCAAAATGAAGCAAGCAGATTCCATATTGATTCTGAAGACCTTTTCAGAAAATGAAATTCGACAGTTTGAAGACTATCTTAACTCACCATTTCATAATAAGAATAAAAAAGTAGTTGAGTTTTTTAGCATTCTGAGGAAGTATCATCCATTCTATAATCCGGAAGATATTTCTAAAGAAAATCTATTCAGGGAAATGCATTTAAAGGAAAAATATCGCGAGTCTTATATCAGAAATCTATTCTCGGATTTAAACTTGCTTTGCGAAGGATTTTTGCAGCAGATTCATGCAAGAGAAAATTATGCGGGCGGGAAAATGGTCATCGAAGAGCTGAATAAAAGAAACATCTTCGATGTAATGGAGAAAAAGATCAGGATACTTGAAAAGAAAGCAGCTAAAGAAAAAAATAAAGATAACAACTATTACTCAAACAAAGTATTTATCTATGAAGCCAAAAGCTTTCTGCTTGTAGATAAAACACTTACTGATAATTTCAGAAATGACCAGATGCTATGCAATCTAAAACTCTTTCTGATCAACATGATGGAGTTATATTTTTATCTTATTGTTGAGGAGCAGCGAGTGAAGATCAAGCATGATTTTGAGTTTTTGAATCTACTTCTGAATTATGTTAAAAATAATATTAATGATTTTACAGACTCCCCGCTCCTGATGATATATTATAACTTATGCAGATGTTTCATCGGAGATCAGAATGACGAGGAATATTATTTCGCATCTAAAAAACTTTTCCAAAGACATTTCAAAACATTGCATGATATTGACAGAAAAAATATTTACTCAATGTTTCAGACTTTCTGCAGCAATAAAATAGATAAAGGTTTTGATAATTATAATAAAGAGCTGCTCAATATTCTGATTGAAATGCTGAAACAGAATATCTTGTCGCACAAGGGAAACAGTTATATTGACCTCAATCTATACAGAAATATAATAGTGCTTTGTGTTACTCTTCGGCAAACATCAGTTCTTCGGGATTTCATACACAAATATCTGAAGCTCTCTAATCCGGAAAGCAGGGAAGATCTGTCGGTTTATTCTTATGCTCATCTTGAATTTCTTCAGAAGAATTATGAGAAGACTTTAATGCATTGCGCAAAAATTGATTTTAATGATCTTCTGTCATCTGCAAATGAAAATTTATATTTTAAAAATGATATTCGTAAACTGATTATGTTTTCTTTGTATGAATTGAATTCAAATGAATCTGCTTTGTCACACATTGATGCATACAAGCATTTCCTGAAAAGTTCAAAGCTAATTAAAGATGATTTGCGTAATCGTTTTAATCAATTTCTCAACTTTGTAAATGAACTGATAAAACTCAGACTCAGATTTGATGAATACAAAATATTGAAACTGAAAGAGAAAATTCAGATGTCAACTGAGATCATGAATAAAGGATGGCTTCTCGAAAAGCTAAATGAACTTGAAAAGAACAAAGTGTAAACTTCACTCCTGTTATAAAGATTAAAAATTAATCGCGATTAAATCTAAAACCATAAATCAAAAATCTGAAATCATTTAATTCCCAAATCAGATCACGGAATCACCTTTGCCACAAAAGCGCTTGCATTATTGGAAGTGATCACAAGATCGCTCAGATCAGTAATATTATCCCCGTTCATATCAGTCGGCACATAACCGCTAGTAAATGAACTCGCGGCATTGGATACATTCACTACATCCGTAAGATCCACTATCCCGTTCTGATTTTCATCGCCGCTGTAAATTCCGAATCTTAAAGGAGATGTATCTATCTGCTTCATATTGCTTCCAAATGCCTGCGTTATTGATGAAGATAAATTATAACTCACAGGAACTGAATTTGAAAAAGCAAGCGGCGCTGAATTCCAGGTTTCGATGGAATTCCTGTGCTTCACAGCAAAGT
>CALMST010000202.1 GCA_937872315.1 uncultured Ignavibacteria bacterium
CATTAAGGTTACATGAAGCATATACAGTATCAGAGCTTACCATTGATACACCTTTGATTGTTGAAGTACCCGTATTTCTCAGAGTCCATGTATCACCACCGTCAGTAGTTTTAGCTGTGAATCCTTCAACACCCACAACTGTTCCGTTATTCTGATCAGACCAGTCCATGCCTCTTAATTTACCTGAAGGAATATTCTTCTGAGTCCATGTTACCCCACCGTCAGTGGTTTTAAATATTTCACGCTCACCTCCAATATATAAAGTATTGGGGGAAAAAGTTTTTAGAGCATATCCTGTTAAATTCGGTGGAGTAGTTGTTAACAGATTCCAGTTTGTTCCACCGTTAGTGGTTTTATATAAATTGTTAGCGCTATTACAATATCCGTTATTTGCATCACACATATCGCCAATCGGGATTACATTATTTGATGATGGTGCAGTAGATTGACTAATCCACGTAACTCCTGCATTTGTTGTTTTGGAAATAACTGCGCCGCCCTGAAACAAGCCTCCGAATACCCATCCTGTATAAATATCCACAAAATCTATTTCATACAAAGGTTGATTCGAATTGGGAATATTAAGCTGAACCCAGTTTGTACCGCCGTTTATTGTTCTGTATGTCTTTCCGCCCTGACCGTTGAATGGATTTCCCGCAGCAAAATATCCGACCTGGGATGTCACCATAACAAGATCATTTATAATAGTATTTACATTTGTCTGTTGTATGGTCCAGTTTGCCCCGCTGTTGGTTGAATGAAGAACTTTGCTGGTAAACTCCGACCCTGCCCATACTTCATTTGTTCCTTTTAAGGCAAAGATACATGGATAAGTATCTTCATTGTTTCCGACTGAATAATTTTTATTTCTCCATGTAGTGCCGCCGTCATTACTGACATTTACTTTTCCGTTCAATCCGGCTATGATCTGATCCGGTCCGTTTATGTCAAAAGAATAAACAATGGAATTATAAGGCTGATTCAGATTCGAAGGATCACTGAAATTGACTGAATCCCATGAGACTCCTGAATTTGAAGTATAGTAATAAGATTCATTGGAACCCAGCACATATGCATTTGATCCTTCCAGCTTGATCTCATATAATTGCAGAAAACTTCTTGGGAATATTGCCTGTGTCCAGCTTATACCTGCATTTGTGGTATATGCAAAATAGGAATTTCCTGCTGCCGCATATCCCGTATTATTATCCCTGAAAATAATATCATATACTGTAAAACCTGTCGTACCCGGTAGAATATCAAGATTCCATGTTACTCCGCCGTTTGTTGTTCTCAGAATTTTTCCGCTTGTACCGTTAAAATCAGTTCCAATATATAAATTGTTCTCATCTTTAGCATATATACATTTATAACTGTTTGGTTCGATAGGAAGATTTTGAACATTGCTCCAGTTAAGTCCTCCGTTTGTTGTTTTCATTAACCTTAGATTCTGATTCCCGCAGATGTAACCTGTATTGGCATTCAGAAAATATATATCTCTTATACCGGCAGAACCTGAACCATTATTCAATGGGATTTGAGTAAATGTCTCTCCTCCGTTTGTCGTCCTTTTAATATATGAATTACCTGTAGTATCAGAATTAGTGCCGCCTACAAATCCTGTATTAGCATCAAAGAACCAGGCAGTGCTAAGATTGAGAGTTCCGCCGGAACCGAAAAACGGTTCGGAATTTCCTGCCTGTGAATTTATCAGCCATGTATCACCCGCATCTGAAGATTTCATAAATGTACCTTTGTTACCTATCGCATAATAATGAGATTCATCAATGATCTTTACCCATTTTAAATCATTGCCCTGAGGCTGACTGTTAATCCAGTACCAGCCGTTTGTATTCTGCTGAGAATAAACCGAACCTGATCCCAAATTTATTGAGATCATTAGAATTACGAACTTTATAAAATTCTTCATAAATTTTTATTTAATTTTTAAAACTTTATTTTAAAGTTTATCTTTTTCTAAAATTATATTGTAAAAAAACCTTAACCGTATGAACAGTTAAGGTTGATAAATTTATACCTGCCCAAAATTAAAAGGTCATTTCCCGGTAAGATTAAAGAATCTTACCGGGTAAAACAAATGACCCCACCCAAAAACAATCTTTATTATTTTTAACTTATGGAGTTATTTTTGTGACAAACAACGATGCATTATTAAATGTTATAATAAGATCTGACAGATCAACAAGATTATCACCAGTTACATCCTGAACCACATATCCCGTTGTAA
>CALMST010000203.1 GCA_937872315.1 uncultured Ignavibacteria bacterium
AGTAACTTTACCGTCTGAGATCTTTGCCTTCAGAAAAAGATCTCTGTTACCTTTTACTTCATAGCTTTCCGATAACGGAATGTGCTCTTTTTTCAGATCATAATCTGAATAGCAGCTCATCTTTCTTAATGCCGGCAATATGTATTCATAAAAGCATACCAATGATGCTGCCGGATTTCCCGGTAAAGCAAAGATAATTTTTTCTTTTAACTTTCCCGCATACATTGGTTTGCCCGGCTTCTGCGAAACTTTATAAAACAATTCCTTTACTCCGCAACTTTCAAGAATCTCTTTCACAAGATCATATTTACCAACTGAAATTCCGCCAGTTATTATTAAAACATCAGATGCGCTCAGCATTCCGGAAATATATTTCGAAAGCTTTTTTCTGTCATCTCTGACAGAGTTTACTTGCTTCGCTTCAAAACCGTTATCGTTTATAACGGCTTTAAGCATTATTGAATTTGAATCATATATCTTTCCGGGAGATGATCTAAGTCCGGATCTTTGAAGTTCATTTCCTGTTGAAAGGACAGATACAGAGGGTTTACCGGTTACTTTAATTTTGCTTATCCCCATTGAACTTAAAAATCCAATCGCTCCGGGATTCATAAGAAATCCTTTTTTTAAAGCAAGTTCGCCTTTTTTAATTTGAGAGCCTTTACTTCGTATGTTACTTCCTTTTATTAATGCTTCTTTATGTATAACAACTTTTCCATTTTCAACTACCGTCTTTTCCTGCATAACTACACAAGCCGTGTTGACAGGAACTTCAGCGCCTGTATAAATATAAACAGCATTATTTTTTTTCAGTCTTCCGTAAGGCTTGTCCCCTGCTTTGATTTCACCGCAGATTTTAAAAAAATTCTTACCTTTCAATAATTTTTCCGGTTCGAAATTCACGGCAAATCCATCCATTGCCGACTGGTCAAACAAAGGAAGATCCACAGGCGACTTTATATTTTTTGCGGACACATATCCTGAAACTTCTGATACTGATTTTATTTTTTCAGACTGCTTTCTTACATTTTCAAATAATATTTTTTTTGCCTGAATTACGCTGAACATTTTCAGAAATTAGAATTTGATGTATGAATAAAAAAAATACAGGGCTGAATAACATATCACTGAACATTCTTGCAGAACTCCACAGCATCATCCAGAGTCATGGCTTTTCCTTCACTCCACAGCTGTCCGAACTTTTCTTCTCCCAATCCATTTATAAGAATATTCCTTTCCTGTTCGTGTAATTTTGAATTAGCGTTTGCTGATTTTTTCTTGGGAGTTTGCCAGGCGGTATCAATGCATCCAAACATAATTGTTGCCTGCTCATACTGTTCACTCTTCAGAAAAATTCTTCCGAAACCGGCTATCACATCGTTTATAAAGAATTCACTTCCGGGATTATCTTTTTCATTTAGAAATTCCTTATAAATGACTTTTGCCTTGATGAGCTGTCCCTTTTCCACATACAACCCGCCGAGATTCTTTCTTATAGGCGAAATATTCATAAAGTATCCGCATTCTTTTGAGATCTTGTAAGCATCCAGAAGAAGATATTCCGCCTCTTCATAATTTTTTTCCTCAAAATGTAATTTAAGATCTGCCAGGTTTACAAGATTTACCGAGATAAGATATTTATCATCAAGATTCCGTGAAATTTTCAGACTTTCTTCAGAATAAAGAGATGATTTTTTGATGTCAATGATTTTTTTGGCATGGGAAACACTCAGACTTAAAAGTATATGAGCTGTAAGATGGTCGTTTCTGATTTCTTTGGCAAGTTTTAAAGCTTCTTCCTTGAGAGAAACTGACCTTTCAAAATCTCCAAGATTACTTACCGGGAAAGACAGATTGTAAAGAGAATTTGCTTTTCCTTCTTTTGAATTTATTTCATTGCTTAAGGCAAGAGCTTCTTCATTAAGTTTTATTGTTCCGGCATAATCCATCTCAGTATATAACTTTAAACCAAGCGTGTTAATTGATTTCAGGATTCCCTCCTTGTCATTTATTTCACGATAAAGTTCCAGAGCTTCCTTTGAATATTTTTCTAGCTCCTCAAACTTTCCGAGTTCATAACAGAATCTTGCAATACGAAAGAGCAGATCAGCCCTTAGTTTTTTATCGGATATATCCAGTGAATTTTTTACTTTCATCAAGGATTCGAATCCTTCTTTGAGATATCCTTTATTATACCAGAAATCAAATACATTTATTTCCAATCTGTATGCGTCTTCAGGACTATTACCAAATGCCCACTGAATATCCTTTCTAATGTTATCCAGTTCGTCATCTACAAGCTTAAGCCATTGCAGCTGATCCAGTCCTTTTTCTTTCTGCTTCGTGACGGATGAAACATTCAGGAAGTATTCAAAATGCTTCCGCATCAGTTCTTCCCTGTCTGTTAATTTTTCCTGGGCATAAAATTTAATTGATTCAAGCATGCCGTATCTGCCCATGCCGTCACATTCATTAAAGGTAATGAGAGATTTATCGTGAAGACTGTTAACAAGATCCAGCACTTCATACTGGTCAATATTATCATCACTGCATATTTCTTCTGAAGCTTCCAGATTCCAGCCGCCCATAAAAACTGAAAGACGCTGTAACAGCAACTGTTCGTTGGGATTTAACATATCATAACTCCAGTCTATAAGAGCTTTCAGGGTCTTTTGTCTTGGTAAAGCTGTCGAACTTCCACCTGTCAGGAGTTTGAAACGGTCATCAAGACGCGCAAGTATCTTATCGACGGGAAGAACATTTATTCTTTTCGCAGCCAGCTCAATTGCCAGCGGAATTCCGTCCAGTTTTTTACAAAGCTCCGCTACATCATAAATATTATCATGTGACAGCTGAAAATTTGCGTTTACGGAATTGGCCCTTTCAAGAAAAAGCTTCACAGATTCAAATTCAGACAGATCTTCAAATGATTTGTTCCTTATCTTTTCAGGCATTGAAAGCGGAGGGATCTTGTAAATTATCTCTCCCTGAATATTGAAAGGTTCTCTGCTTGTGGAAATAATTTTAAGCTTCGGACAAAAAGATAAAAGAATTTCGGTAATAGAAGCGCATCTTTCAAGCAGATGCTCACAATTATCAAAAATCAGAAGTATGTTCTTATCTTTTAAATATTCTTTAAGAATTTCCAGATCATCTTTTTCAGGTTCTTCTTTCAAATTCAGGATCTTAGAAATTTCCTTAACGATCAGATCCGGGTCAGTGATCGGAGAAAATTCAATAATCCAGACACCATTTTCAAATTCATCGATCATTTCAGAAACAAGCTGAATAGCAAGACGCGTTTTACCTGTTCCTCCCATTCCCGTAAGCGAGATCAGTCTTAAATTAGAAAACAGCTTCTTTATTTCTTCAATTTCTTTTCTTCTTCCTATAAATTTGGAAAGAGATGAAGGTAGATTATTCTGACGCGCGTCCAGACTTTTTAAAGGAGCAAAATCTGTAATCAGACCTTCCGAAATGATCTGATAAATATGTTCAGGAATTATTATATCCTTTAATCTTCTTTTACCGAAATCCTTGAATGTCAATTTCAGCTTTTCATTATGCATGATCGAATCATGCACGATCTGAGATATAAGGATCTGTCCGCCCTGTGCTGCTGACATTATTCTGTTTACCCGGCTTAATGAAACATATCCGATATAATCATTATCAACAAATTCAGCTTCTCCGCTGTGAATTCCCATTCTTACTTTCAGCTCAATATTGCCGCTGAACTCCGCGGCGAGTTTTTTCTGAGTTTCTATTGCAGCATTTGCCGCATCAGCCGCATTCTGAAATGCCGAGCAGAATGCATCTCCGATCTTCTTAAATACATATCCGTTGTTTGACTCAAATGTTTCCTGCAAAATTGTATTATGCTTTGCAAGTAAGTCATTATATTCTGAAGCGTAGTTCTGCGCCAGCTTTGTACTGCCCTGAATATCCGTAAATAGAAATGTTACATAACCTGTAGGAGCCAATTGTTAGAATAATTTAAATTTAAATAAAATCCGGAGTAGGAAAATCTATTTTGGAGTAATTTTTGAAAAAAATAATGTGATAAATTAAAACTGTCTATGAAAGTTACTTTGTTTATTTTAATAAATATGAACAAGATTTTATGAATTTTGCTATACAAGATATTATAAAAATCAAATATTAGAAATACAGTTAAACAGACAGTTTTTTACAATTTTGATCGTCACGAAAAAATACGGTTTATTTTAAGAGGCTATTACCCCTATAAAATAATCCGGTTGGTGAAAATTTATTGTATAGCCAATAATAATATATAAATATATTTTTACACCAACTAAACATTGAATAAAAAAGGTTTCCCCATTAACCCAAAATTACTGTTTAAATTTTAAGCATTAATAAACAATAAAATGAAATTTTTTTATAACATCCTGATAGCTTTAATTTTTCTTTGTTGTTTTCAGAGTAATGTTCTTTTGGGGAAATCTCAGTCAGATAACAATAAAGATAAGAACGGCAGATCCTCCAGACTGGTAAATCCTTTGTATGAACTTGATATTGCCAATATTCAGCCCTATACAGAAGGATCTTCACTTTATCCGAATGCGGTCTCGTTTGACATTTATATCTATCACACAAATCCCGAAGAATCCGGTCTATTTTATTTTGCATCAGGTCAGTATTATATAAAGTTTAATCCTAATGTTGCCAACGGCGGATTGCTTAGTTATGATATAGTGCCAAATTCAACCGAATTTTCGAATCCTGATGCTGTCCCGAGAAATCCTTCCATTACCTTTGATCAGTTGAATTTAGAAAGAAATTTACCTATTCTTTTTATTAATGCTCCGATCGTATCGTCCGTTTATCCGGGAACCAGAGTCGTAAGAATGAAACTGTCTTCTAATGTACCGGCATTGAATTACAGGGATCTGCAGCTCGCCTGGGTAGATTCAACAATTGCAACACCTTTTACCATGGTAGGAGCTTTTGTAGATTCCATTGAAACTGATATTACCGGAGACGGAACATTCCTTGTTGATACTTCTTATATAGTATTCCCTGTAGAATTATCAGGTTTCAGCGGTATTGCAAACAGAAATGATGTGGCGCTGAACTGGACCACTGTTTCCGAAGTGAATAATTCCGGTTTTGATATTGAAAGAACTTCCAATAATCTGAAATGGCAAAAGATCGGATATATTAAAGGTAACGGTACAAAAAACTCCGTAACTAATTATAATTTTGAGGATCTGAGCCTGAATTCAGGAAAATATAAATACCGGCTGAAGCAGATCGATTACAATGGTAATTATGAATATTTTGATCTGGATAATGAAATATCGGTAGGAGTTCCGGAAGAGTTCAGTTTAAAACAAAATTATCCTAATCCTTTTAATCCTGTAACAAAAATAGATTTTGACTTGCCGGTTAACTCGAATACCAGTTTGAAAATTTATAGTATGGACGGAAAAGAAATTAAATCCCTTATAAACGGATCTTTGAATGCAGGTTATTACTCTGTTGATTTTGATGCTTCACAACTTCCAAGCGGGGTTTATTATTACAGACTCGAATCAGGGAATTTAGTTTCAGCAAAAAAATTGATGCTTTTGAAATAATTTTTTAAAACCATATTTTCGAAAACATCGTTAATCTCTAAATTAAATTTAATCTGAAAATAACAGCAGATATTTTTAAAATTTCTTATCTTCACTAAACAAAATTAATCAAAACTAATTAAAAACAAACCTAACCCCAATAATATGAATAAAAAAATTTATTCCAATTTTATTCTGGTTTTATCTTTACTTTTTTTATCCCAATCTTCATTATTTTCACAGGTAATGAGATCCGGTATGGAAAAAGATGCCAGATTAGTAAATCCTTTATATGAATTAAATGTCAGAAATATTGAATTAAGTGCCGGTTCGTCTGCTATGGGAATTAACAGTCTGACTTTTGATATTATTATTTACCATACAAATGAACCTGACTCCGGACCTTTCCTTTTTGCAGCAGGTTTTTACACTTTACTATTCAATCCGGCAATCAACGGAGGAGGTATGCTTACTTATGAGATCGTACCTAATACATCGGATTTAACCAATCCTGATGCCATTCCTGTAAATCCACATATTAGCGGAAATAAACTGATACTTGACAGAAATCCCAATTATCCGGTTAATGATGCACCGGTAATTTCAGCTGTCTATCCGGGTACAAGAATTGTTCAGATGAAATTATCAACATCTGCTTTTGAATTCGGTGATCATCCCTTAAATCTTACCTGGGGAAATACTCCATCAACAGGAGGAGGTACCGCAGTTTATGCTTATCTCGGTGATTCCGCAACAGATATTTCAGGAGACGGAACCTATAGTGTCGATTCTTCAAACATCCCTTTACCTGTTGAATTATCTTCATTTTCTTCAACTGTCAACAGAAGTAATGTAATTCTACAATGGTCAACATCTTCGGAATTAAATAATTCTGGCTTTGATATTGAAAGATCTTCTGCTGATAATAATAACAACACTTGGGTGAAAGCCGGTTATGTAAGAGGAATTGGTTCTTCTGATCTGATCAACAATTATACATTTGAAGACAAAGCCTTAAATTCAGGAAAATATATTTACCGGCTTAAACAAATCGATTTTAACGGAAATTTCGAATATTTTAATCTTCAAAATGAAGTTATAATCGGTGTGCCTGAAAATTTCAGCTTAAAGCAAAATTATCCGAATCCATTTAATCCTGTCACAAAAATTGATTTTGACCTTCCTCTGGATTCCAGAGTAAGCCTTAAAGTATATAATACTGAAGGGAAGGAAATTCAAAGCCTTGTTAACGGAGCGCTCAATTCAGGTTATTACTCAATTGAGTTTGATGCTTCCTCCCTTCCCAGCGGAGTTTATTATTACAGGCTTGAATCAGGTAGTTTTACTTCAACCAGGAAACTTGTTTTGCTTAAATAAGCATTTGTCCAATATTATTTTAGAAATAAAAAAGGCGTCCTGTATATTTCAGGACGCCTTATTTTTTTATAAAAATCAAAGGTCTTTATTCGCCTCCCCAGTTAACCTTTATTGAATTTTTTTCGGCATATACTTTTCCGGTACTTATGACTTTCATATACAGATCTGTAAATCCTTTATTATAATTGTCAAAAATAGACATGGTCTGTTTCTGTATCTGATCTTCCGGAGCATTACTGTCATAAAGACCTGCTAGCTGCATATATTCATTTTTATATACCGGTAAAACATATTCATATAATTTTAATGAAGCATCGATCATATCTCTTGTTTCATCTGTTATTTTAAGTGATTTTACTTTATCATAGCTATCCTCGATCACTGCTATTTTTGAATTAACCACTTCAGTTCTATTCATTGGAACCGGTTCCCCGCCATTCTCCGGCAACTTCACTGAAGGAGACTGAAGTTCCCTTGAAAATCCAGTCCCGGAAAAACCCTGAATCAAATTAGTATTTAGAACAGCTATACTGAAATATTCCTCGGGTTTCATTTTGCCGCAGGAACTAAGAATAAATAATACAGCAAAAAAAATTATGAATTTATTGAATGCTTTTCCCATTTTCATATTACAGTTTATTCAAAAAAATTATTAAACAGGATTGAACTTTTATAATAAAACCTGATTCTTTAATCTTTATCCTTTATTACTATTTACAACTTATCATCCTGATGGCTGTCAACATATATTTCAATTTCATTCATGATTTTTTTTATAACTTCCTCATCAAAAGGCGATTCGAGATTTGCATATTTTACCAGTTCGAGAAAAGGCTTGCTGCCTCCGGCTTTACACAACTTTATGTAATCCTTTAAAGCAGACTGAAATTGTCCTTTATCGCCAATGAATGCTACTGAATGAATAGCCTTGCTCCAGAACTGGAATGCGCAGATCTGAGCCAGACAATAATCTATATAATAAAAAGGTGCTTCATAAATATGCGCCTGTCTCTGCCATCTACCGCCCTTTTCGAGATATTCATTACCGTCATAATCATAATACGGGAGATAGATTTTTTCAAGTTCTATCCATTTGGAATTTCTTTCTGACGGTGATGAATCTGGATTTTCGTAAACCCAGTGCTGAAAGTCATCTACGAGTACACCATAAGGTATGAATAATACACTGTCTATAAGATGTGTGTATTTGAATCTGTCAGTTTCCTCTTTGAAAAAAAGATCCATCCACGGATGAGTAAGATATTCCATGCTCATTGAATGTATCTCGGCAGCTTCGCTTGAAGGGAAATGATATTCCGGAAGATCGTAATGCTTACTCGAATATGCCTGGAAAGCATGACCTGCTTCATGCGTGAGAACTGTTATATCATCTTCAGTTCCGTTCATGTTTGCAAATATATAAGGACTCTTGTATTTTGGGATGAAGTTGCAGAATCCGCCTGTATCTTTCCCCTTTCTTATTAGCACGTCCATCAGATCATTTTTTAACATAAAATCATAAAATTCCCCGGTCTCCGCCGAAAGCTCGGAATACATTTTCTTACCGTTTTCAAGTATCCATTCCGGACTTCCTTTAGGTGCTGCATTACCTTCTTTATGTAAAACCTTCAGGTCATAATACTTCAGACCTTCAAGTTCAAGTCTGTGCTTTTGCTGTTCTCTTAATTTTACTGTAAGAGGAACGATATGTTTTTTTACATAATCCCTGAACCTGGAAATATCATTTTCATTATATCCCGATCTTTGCATTCTCTGATATCCGACTTTCACAAAATTCTCATATCCAAGTTTTACAGCAATATCTTTACGCGTTTTTACAAGTTCATCATAAATAGCATCTAACTCTTCAGAATTATCCGCAAAAAATTTCCAGTATAACTCGGATGATTCTTTCCTGACATTTCTGTCAGAAGACTGCATATAAGCGCCAAGCTCCTGAAGATTCAGATCTTTACCGTCATACTTTATACTTGCCGATGCAATCAGTTTCATATATTTGCTGCCGAGATGATTTTCCTTCTGAAGATCTTCTAGTATTTCAGGGATGATTATGTTAATTTTGAATGTAGCTATTTCAAATAAATTCTTTCCGTATTTTTCCTCAAGTTCTTTTCTGAATTCTGAATCTGTAATTGCTTTATAAAACTCATGCAGGTATTCTTCATAAACGGGATTATTATCATCAAAATAATCCTGTTCTTCCATATAATTTTTATTTGTAGTATCATTAGAATAATTTATTGATGCTATTGCTTCCATTGATTCGAATTCAGTCCTGAGATCTATGATCTTTCCGAAAACTGAATCCTGAACTTCAAAACTCTTTGAATCTTTAAATTCCTTAATAAGTCTTTCCAGTTCTTCACCGACCGCTTTTATATCCGGTCTTGTATACTGCATTTCAGAATATTTCAATTTTTAATTCCTCTCGGTATATTATATTTAATTTGCAAAAAGCACTTAATTTAATAAAGATTTGGGTGGATTTGAAGTCCAATTTTTCAATGTAAAACATTAGAAAAAAATTAATTTTGATATAACATCATCTCCTGATTTTTCATCTGTAAGTTTGAAGCCGAGTTTTTTATATAATTTTACCGCAACTTCATTGTCAGGCTTATGGATAATATCCACTGACGCAACTCCATTTACTTTAAGATCTTTTAAAAGAATGCATAACGCTTTTTCTCCGTATCCTTTTCCCTGATATTTTTCATCAATCATAAATCTGTTGATATAATACATCCCGTCATCAGGATCCTTTGCATACATTATGAATCCTGCCATTTCATCATCTGCATAGACCGCTAACGGCTGCATTTCCTTATGCGCATATGCCAGTGCAAGTCCGTTCTCATTTGAAGCAACAAATTTTTTCTGATCATTACTGACTTTCAAAGCTATACATTCCCGCCAGTTATCTTCGTTTATTTTCCTTAATGTTATTTTCATTAAACTTTATTTATTCTGCAGAATTTTAATGTGCTCATTTAATTAAGATCAAAAAATCCCGGATCAAATGTCCCGGATCCAGGCTGTAAATCATTTTTTCCTTTTCCTGTATTCAAGCGAAGCTTTTTTCCATTTCTTACTCTCTTCCGATTTTGCCTTTTTATCTTTTCTGATCTCAAACCATTTAATTTCTTTCTGAAGTTTTACATAATTATTGAACCTCTCCTCTTCCAGTTCACCGTTCTCAATGGCTTTCTTTACCGCGCAACCGGGTTCGGTATCATGCTTGCAGTCGGAAAATCTGCATTCGGTAAAATAATCCTCCACATCTTTGAATGAATCACTCAATCCTTCACTGCCTTCCCATATCTGAATCTCTCTCATGCCCGGAGTGTCAATAATGATCCCTCCTTCCGGAAGCAGTATCATCTCCCTTTTTGTAGTAGTGTGTTTTCCTTTATCCTTATAATCACCGATCACATTAACGGGAATATTGTTTGTTCCGGTAAGAACATTTATAAGAGTTGACTTTCCAACACCTGATGAGCCCACGACTGCGGCTGTAAGATTACCTTCAAGATATTTCCTTAAAATATCCAGCCCTTTTTCTTCTATGGCACTGACAGGATGAATATCAGTTCCTCCTGATATTGATCTCACTTCTGAAATGATCCCCGAAGGATCTTCACACAGATCTTCCTTGCTTAAAATGATAACAGGTTTCAATTCGTTATCATAAGCCATTGTAAGATATCTCTCAATTCTTTTTAAATTAAATTCCAGATTGAATGAAGTGACAATAAAAAGGTAATCAATATTTGCCGCGATAATCTGTTCATCGGTTTTATCAAGCACAACTTTTCTCGAGAACTTGTTCTTTCTTGTTAATACATTTTCTATTACTGCTTTTTTTTCATTGTGAACCGGTTTGAACATTACCCAGTCACCTACTGCCGGCAGCCCTCCTCTGCTTTCCGCATCATAGTAAAACTTTCCGGATAATTCTCCTGAGTATTCTCCAAATTCAGTATATAACATATAATTACTTTTATTCTCAATTGCTACCCTTCCCGCAAGAAGTTCATCCCCGGAATATTCAGACAACTGACTTTCAAAGAAATCAGTCCACCCGTATTTTTTTAATTCTATCAATTTTTTTAATTTTGTTAATTTTTACATCCGCATAAGCGGAGTTTAAATTTATATAGTAACAATATTTATCAAAGATGTTATTTCAAATAAAAGCAGTATAACTGAAATATTATATCAAGCCTTAAGTCTGAAAGTATAACCTTTCTGAAAAGGTTTGAATCCAAATTCCTCGTTGACTTTGTACATATATTTATTCCATGGAAAAGTATCCGTAAGTATATATTCGAAATCCGGATAATCTTCATTTATTTTGAGATACATTTTCGCTTTCAGGAATCTGGCAAGCCCTTTCCCCCGGTAATTTCTTCCCGTAGTTGTAAATCCGCCTCTGTGCTCTATGAAAAACTTTCCATCTGCTTTATCAATAAAAACAGCACAGAATGCCGCAATGTTATCCCTGTCAAAAAGAACATACAGATAATACGGTAAATTATCATTTTTAATATCTTCTGCTCTTACCTTCAGATCATTCAGTGAAAATTTTTTCGGCTTTTCTTTTTTCGGATGAAATTCATTTGCATCTTCATAGATCTCATTTATATATATAATATATCTTTCGTATAGTTCTTCAGGGATCATATCATACAATTTCAGTTCAAAATCATTCGCGGCAATATTCTCACTTACAATTTTTTCAAGAATTTTAAAATCCAGATCTTTTTTAAAAAGTATTGAAGTAACAGATTCCTCATATATTTCCGCATTGGTTTTCAAAGCAGATCCATAAAGTCTTTTTTCAAATGTATGAAACATAGCCTGCTCAAAATGTTTTTCTTCCATAATTTCCCTGATCTTGTCAAATACCAATTCAGTAATCTCAACCGGAACGGTTTTGCCAAAATAATCAAATTCAAAGTAAAGCGTTTCTTTTCTTTCATAAGCTTCTATACTAATCTTAGCTTTGTCATTTTCAAAAAAATAATAATTATTTGCAAATGAAATATCCGATATCTTCAGGTTTTTGAAAACTTTTTCCTTAACCTTTTTCCAGTCTGTATCAAAACCGCTTCTGAGGTGAGGATAAATTTCATTTTTTAAAAACTCTTCCATAACTGCAATTGATTTCCACTGTTCATCACTAATATTTTTTGCTTCAAGAAAATTACATTCCGAATTGCTCATATTCATTGTCTGTGATTTATTTTCACAATTAATTGCTGATTGAAAAAACCCCGGTGGCGATTTTATCAACAAATGTTTTATCATGTTCCGTAAAAAGCATGGTTGGTCTGAATTTAAGTATAGCAGCCTCAAGCTGTTCACGGCTTTCAGTATCAAGATAATTCATTGGTTCATCCCAGATAAGAATATCACTTTCACTGAGAAAAGATCTGCACAATTCCACTTTCTTCAATTGTCCGCGGCTGAATGTTTCCAGAGGTCTGTCAAACAATTCTCCCCAGGCTCCCATTACGCCGAGAATGTTCCGGAATTTCGTTTCGTCAGTATTTTCATCCCTTAGCAGCTCTCTCAGCAAACCTTTATTCCAGACGGGATCCTGATTAGCAAATGAAATACGGATAAATCCCGGAATGTTTATGGACCCGGCTGAAAGCTTAATTTCATTTTTAATTGCTCTTATCAGACTTGTCTTGCCGCTGCCGTTATTACCGGTTAAAGCTATTCTCTCACCTTTAAAAATATCCATTGAAAAATTCTCAAATATTTTTTTCTCATCTATATGCAGCGTAGCATTAATGACAGAGAGAACTTTTTCCTTTCCGCTTAATCGTGAAGGGATGCTTAGCCTTCTTTCATCTTCTTTATTATTCAGGAGTTTTTTCTTTTCTTCAATTTTTTTGCTGATCCTTTCCTCTATATGCAAAGCTCTTTTCATGAGTTTAGCGGATCTGTGACCAATGTATCCTTTGTCGTAAGCACCTGATTTTTCTTTTTCCTTGTAACCTGACCATTTCCTGTTCTTTGCTGCCGCTGACTCCAGTGATCTTAACTCTCTTTTAAGATTGATATCCTTACGTTTCTCGTATTCTTCTTCAGTCAGCATATTGTTTTTCCAGTTAGAATAATTTCCCTTATTAAGTCTTACATCGCTCTTATTTATTGATAATATATGATCAGTGCATATATCAAGAAAATTCCTGTCATGTGAAGCAAGAATGAATCCGTTTTTTTTTGACAGATATTCTCCGAGCAGAAGTCTTCCGTTCATGTCAAGATGATCCGTCGGTTCATCTATCATCGGGAAAGAATCTTTTTTGAGGAACAATGTAATTATAAGAGCCCTGGTCTGTTCGCCTCCGCTTAAGGACAGGAAATCCCTTTCCAGCAGTTCTTCCTGCATCCCAAGTTCATTAAATTCTTTTCGGATCATGGAATCAATTTCATATCCGTCAGCATTCTGATAAGATTCAAGTATTTCGCCGAATTCTTCCATATCCCTGCTGTCACCGGAAACCGCAAGCTCCTTCATGCGGTTTTCCCAGTAACTGTAAGGAGCTATGTTTTCCTTTATCACATTTAATACTGACGGCTTTTCATCAACTGGCAGATAAGGAAAATAAAACGCGGGAACAGTTGACCGGAGTTCACCCTTTACCGGCTGCAGACCTTTATTTATCAGATTCAGAAGAGTACTCTTCCCCCTGCCGTTTCTGCCTATAAGTCCGAGTCTCCATCCTGTGTCAATATTCATAGTAAGATCCTCGAATATTTTATCATTGGAGTCGGAATAATAAAACGTGACGTTATTTAAAATAATTGTACCCAGTTGATGTAATTTAATAATTATAAATATTTAATAAATTTACTTCACACACTCTTATTCATTCGACAGCATCTCTTTTTCCCTTTGCTCTCTCAGCTGTCTTGTATATAAGTTATAATAGTATCCTTTTTTTAACATCAGATCATGATGACTTCCGTCTTCTATAATACATCCTTTTTTCACAACAAGTATCCTGTCACAGTTTTTTATTGTTGATAATCTGTGCGCTATGATTATAGAAGTTCTGCCTTTGATCATTTCATGTATGCCGTTCTGTATCTTTGATTCAGTCAGAGTATCAACTGATGAAGTCGCCTCATCCATTATAAATATTCTAGGGTTTGCAAGCACAGCTCTTGCAAAAGATATAAGCTGCTTTTCACCGAGGGATAATTTGTCTCCATTTTCACCCGCCTCTTCATCAAGTCTGTTAATGAATTCATCTCCGCCAATAAGTAAAAGCGAATTGACAATATCTTCTTCAACAGCATCTTCTCTTCCGTATCGTATATTTTCCCTGATACTTCCGGAGAAAAGGTGAGGGGTCTGCAATACTACTCCAAGTTTACTTCCAAGACTTTGTATTGTTTTCTCCATGTAATCTATGCCGTCAATTTTTATAACACCTTCTGTAGGTTCATAGAATCTGCAGATCAGATTTATAATAGTAGATTTCCCGCCGCCTGTCTCTCCTACCAGGGCAACTGACTGTCCTGCGTTTATCTTCAGATCAACTTTGTTAAGTACGGGTTTATCCTTTTCATAATGGAATGAAACATTCTCAAATTCTATGTCTCCTTCTATAGTATCAAAATCATCAGCTCCCGGTTTATCCCTGATCATCGGCTGAGTATCAAGTAATGAAAATATTCTTTCACCTGCGGAAATCGAATTCTGAGCCTGCGAATAGAATCTTGAAATATCAAGTATGGGTTCATAAATAAGCGTGGCATACCCGAAAAAAGCTGCAAGAAGTCCGACCGTTATTTCAGGCGGAACAGTTATGGCCATTTTACCTCCAACGTAAATTACAAGAGCTGCCGCTATCGAACCTCCAAAGATCACAAGCGGTGTATAAAGAGCTGTATAATATGCAGATCTGAAAGAAGATACTCTCATTTTTTCGCTGAGTGATTCAAATTCAGTGCTGGCTCTTCCTTCCTGTACCATGCTTTTATTAACTTCCACTCCGCTGATATGCTCATTATAGCTTGCCGTGATCTCACTGTTGTATCTTCTTGCTTCTCTTGAAAACCTAAGGATCATCTTCCTTACTTTAAGCGATATAAGCGTAAGCACAGGGATCGTTAATGTCACTATCAGAGCGAGTTTGACATTGTAAAGAAACATTGCGGTAAGACAGAATGTGATCATGCCGAATCCCCAGATACATTCTATGAATCCCCAGGATATCAGCTCTGTAACTTTTATTGTATCCGATGTAATTCTTGACATCAGCCATCCAACCGCGGATTTATCATAAAATGAAAATGATAGTTCCTGCAGTTTTGTAAACAACTGCTGTCTGATATCATACATTATGTATTCCTGCAGCTTTCCTGTAAAATTTATGAACATGAATACCGAAAAAGATAGTATAAATCCTAAACCAATCAGTATTAACACATATTTTGTCAATGGTCCGTAATCAACAGCAGGAGTGATTCCGTTTTCATATGACGGCTTATATTGTTCCACAAGCGGTACAATAGCATTGTCAAGAAGATTAAGCCATATCAGCGGAGTTATTGCCTCGGTTGCAGCTACAATTAGAACGAACAGAATGAATCCACTCATCCATTTTTTATACTTCTTCGAATATGAAAACAGCCGCTTTAAAAATGGAAATATAGATCCATCCGACACAAACTGTTTATCTCTGAATTTATTCATAAAAATTTTATTTTTATATTTTTATACCTAATACTTAATACTTAATACTTAATACTTAATACTTAATACTTAATACTT
>CALMST010000204.1 GCA_937872315.1 uncultured Ignavibacteria bacterium
CAAAACGGTTTGAAGCAAAAGCAAAACGGTTTGAAGCAAAAGCAAAATGATTTGAAGCTAAAACAAACCGGTTTGAAGTAAAAGCAAACCGGCGCGAAGGTGTTTTATAATGGCGATTAAAGGATTTTACTCCAAAATTCAGGTTTTCTAAGGCTTGAAAAGGACAAATAAATATTTTATGTGTTATATGAATTAAAAATTACAACTGCTAAAAGTGATTAACGATCGATTATGAGCAATTATCCTTTTCATCAGTTTGCAAATATCAGGTAAGTAAATAATCCAGTACAGTCCAAAACATTTTGTAAAATTAATTATTGTTTAAAATTCACTTCAGAATCAAAGATTTCAAGCTGTGAAATAAAACAACCTTCCTGTGATGAATTTCCGGCAATTTATCACCAGAGGGAGATTTTTCTATATTCAGATAAAGAGTAATTTTTATTAATCGTTTTGGATAAGATTGTAATAAATCAAGAATTTAAGCAAATATCTAAATTGAAAATCCGGATTAAAAATAGTATGTTGTACCCGTTAACAAATAATATATTATTTTAACATAAAACCAATTTATGACCGAAGTAAAAACCAGTTCTCACACTATTTTTCCACCGGCAGGTTCATGGAATAATGCAGGCGAAAAGTCTCATTCAATATTCCCTCCGGCAGGTTCATGGAACGATGCAAGTGAAAAATCACATTCGATTTTCCCGCCTGCAGGTTCATGGGATAAAGCATGTGAAAAGTCACACTCAATTTTTCCGCCGGCAGGATCGTGGAAATAAGAGTTTAACTTATTTTTAACGAAGTCCCGTGAAAGTAATTCTTTGCGGGACTTTTTTATTTAAAAAACTATAAAATTATAATTTAATAACCACCGGGACACAAAAACACAAAAAGACACAAAAGGTTGACTTATCTTTGTGCCTTTGTGCCATTGTGTATTAGTGGAAAAGTAAAACATAACATGAGTGAAAGAAAAGAATTAATAAAACTAAAATGTGACTTGTTGCTTAATGGTCTTAGATTAAATGAGCTGAGAAGTGATCTCGTAGAAACACAGGGCTGGGAAAAAGACAGAGCTGCTGGCTTTTTGCCTGCAGAACTTAAGATGCCGGAAGATGTATTCGTTCAGGTAAGAGAAAATCCTGAAGCAAATTTCAGATTGAGAATTGACGGAACAGAATTGGTTGTTCAAGATAAGATCAATAGTGAGATCTGCCGTGGTGAATTTGTTTCACTTCCTCCGTTTTCAAAAAATTACACAAATGATCTTACTCCTTTTGAAAAAATAGTAGTATATAACGGTACCTGTAATCTTAATTTTACATGGAATTATTACTGTGATTATTTCAGGACTAAGACAGAATGCAGATTCTGTAATCTGACACCTGCGCAGGATTTTTATCCTGATGAAAATATTTCGAATGCAAGAAAGACAGCTTCGCAGGTCGCGGATGTGATTGAAGTTGCAAGAAAATATCACACAGACCCCAAGTCAATTCTGACAAGAGGGACTCCTCCTGACAAGCAGGGACTCGGCGGAACCATACAGATCCTTGAAGAACTTTCGGCAAGATTCCCATACACTAATGACAGAGAACGCATAAAACTTCTTATGACAATCTCCCCAACAAAAAAAATTGAGGAAGTAAAACTTTTGCATGACCTTGGTCTGCATTCGGTATCATATAATTTTGAAGTATTTGATAAAGGTTACTGGAAAGCGATAGTTCCGGGCAAGGATCAGAATATCGGCAGAGAGCTCTGGGAAGAATCACTTGTCGAAGCAGTTAAGCATTTCGGTCCGGGAAGAGTTTTTTCTGCAATGATAGCCGGACTTGAGCCAAAACAAACACTTATAGAGGGAGTTCACTGGTGCTGCGACAGAGGTATTATTCCTATAATTGTTCCATTCAGTCCTGAGACAGGAAGCCAGTTTGAAGGTTTCCGTCCGCCTACATTCAACTGGATGATGGATACAACTACTCAGGCAGCTGAAATCATTTGTCAAAAACTCCCGTTTATCGGTAATGAAGAATACTGGAAACTGGATGCTCCGATATGCGCAGAATGTTTTACGGGAGGATTTCTATTTGACGTGATCAAAGAAAATGCCGGACTAAGGGATTATCATTCAGGGAATGAACTGAGTAAAACTCCATTATTAGATACTACCATTGTACAAAACTGAATTTATTAAATAAAAAAAATAAAAATGTTAAAAAAAATTAGTTTTTTCTTTCTATTAATTTTTATAACAGCAGAAAATATTATGGCTCAGGATCTAAATCCGGACAATACTCAAAGAGACAGTTCGGAATTTTTAATGAAGAAGTTCAGTGATGGGGTAAATTTTTATGCAAACGGTAATGAACCGTTCTGGAACCTGGACATATCAATGAACCGGTTCCTGAAATTCAAAGAACTTGAAGGTCTTGAAATAAACCTTGGAGCGGTAAAAGGTGAAAAAGCCATGGATGCCAATGTTACGAGATATGCGCAGCAGACTGATAAAGGATTCTTCTCTGTCACACTTTCACAGCAGGAATGCTTTGATGACATGTCCGGTGAGAAATTTGATTACAGGGTTATAGTTGAGCTGAATAATCCAGGAGATGCGGGTTACAGGAAATTTGAAGGGTGTGGAAATTATGTACCGGATTTCAGATTAAACAGAACATGGATCTTAAAACAGATCGGCAAGGAAGTAGTTATTTTAAGTGATTACTCAAACGGCGCGCCGGAATTAACTTTTGATATTGGGAAAGACAGATTCAGCGGCAGTGGCGGATGCAACAGGATCACCGGTTCTGTAACAAATGAATACAATTATCTCAGATTCGGTAAAATTGCTTCTACTATGATGATGTGTCCGGGCATAGAAAAGGAAACTGAATTCATGAATATGCTCGAAAAAGTGTTAAGTTATGAAATGACAGGAAACCAACTTATCCTGGCCGGTCCGGATGAATTGACGCTGATCTTTACAGACCAGACTCCGGAAGCATCTGACAGATCCGATGAATTTGCAGATAGTTACAATCTGAATAATACCTGGGTGCTTGAAAAAATTAACGGATCTTTTGCTCAGGAAAAGAATTACATGAAAGGATTGCCTGAAATTGAGATCGATGTAAAAGATATGACAGTTAAGGGAAACGGCGGTTGTAATAACATCAGCTGTAGTTTTATTGCAGATAAAGAAAATATAAAATTCGGTCCGGTTGCTGCTACCAGAATGGCTTGTCCGGGAAATTATGAATCAGATTTTCTGTCAGCTCTCGGAAATGCCAATACTTATAAGATAGAAAACAACAGACTATATCTTATTCAGGACGGAACAACCTTAGTTGTGTTAAAAAAAATTGATTAACATAAAATTTGTTTTAAGCTATATTGGTTTTTTAAAATTTTAACGTTCATTGAAATGGATTCCCGCCAGGAGCATGCGGGAATGACAAGTTTTGGAAAGT
>CALMST010000205.1 GCA_937872315.1 uncultured Ignavibacteria bacterium
TATTGCCACACACTAATTCAAAATTCTTAATAAACGGCGGGAAGCCTTTGCACGGCAGTGTCAAAGTCAGCGGTGCAAAGAATTCCGCTTCGAAATTACTTGTCGCTTCACTTTTAACAGATCAAAAATGCATACTTCATAATACACCAAACAAGATCAGCGATCTTATTCTTACAAAAGAAATCTGCCGGTCAATTGGCAGCAGCATTCAAACCGAAAAAGACACTTTAATATCTGAAACGAAAAACATGACAAGCAATCATATAAATGAAGAAGATGGTAATAAAACACGTATTGCCATTCTGCTGGCCGGACCTATGCTTTTGAGAACGGGAAGAGCGGAAATACCTGTTCCGGGAGGATGTAAGATCGGGACCCGACCTGTGAACTTTCACATTGATTCGCTGGAGAAGCTAGGTTGTAAAGTTGAGATGAAAGGAAATTATTATATACTTACAGCTGACAGGCTTGAAGGATGTAATGTTCATCTTGATTATCCAAGTGTCGGAGCAACTGAAAATATTATATTTGCAAGCACACTTGCAAAAGGTAGAACGATAATTACAAATGCCGCTGTCGAACCCGAAGTAATTGATCTCATAAAATTTCTTCAGAAAATGGGTGCGATCATTGAGATAAGCACTGACAGAAAAATAACAGTGGAAGGTGTTGACAGGCTCAGCGGGGCAGAGCACACTGTCATTCCTGACAGAAATCAGGCTGCATCTTTTGCCTGCGCGGGAATAGCTTCCAAAGGAGATGTATTCATTGAAAATGCAATGCAGGATGACCTGATTACATTTCTAAATACTATAAGGAAAGTCGGCGGAAAATATGATGTGAAAGAAAACGGTATCAGATTTTATTATGACGGTGAATTGAAATCAAAAGCCATCGAAACAAATGTTCATCCCGGATTCATGACAGACTGGCAGCAGCCTTTTGTGATCTTAATGACACAGGCAAACGGACTTTCCATAGTTCATGAAACGGTTTATGAAGAAAGATTCGGATACATTTCAGAACTTAAAAAAATGGGAGCTGAAATCGAGCTGTATGACTCCTGTTTAGGCGGACTCGAATGCAGATTCGCGAATACTCATTATTTTCACAGCGCGGTGATAAAAGGACCTACTCCCTTACATTCAGCCGAGATTACAGTTCCAGATCTCAGAGCCGGATTCTCTTATCTGATTGCCGGTATCATAGCAAAAGGGGAATCACTCGTCAATGGAGCAATATACATTGACAGAGGATATGAAGAGATAGATGTAAAGCTGAAAAATCTCGGAGCTGATATAAAAAGAGTATAGAGTGTTTAGAGTGTTTAGAGTGTTTAGAGTGTGTGGAGTGTTTAGAGTGTGTGGAGTGTGTGGAGTGTTTAGAGTGTGTGGAGTGTGTGGAGTGGAATAGTTAACCAATTAACCAAACAAACAATTAACAGTATTATGCTTTCATTCAAGTACCAGCTTGAAAAAGAGAAGCCAAAGATTCTGCCGGGCGGAGTCACAAGAGGAGCTTCGGTAAAAGAATTCCCCGCATCAGTTGGTATTGCGGGAGTTTCAATGAGACTTGAACCCGGCGGCTTACGCGAACTTCACTGGCATGCAAATGCGGCTGAATGGGGTTATGTCTTAAAGGGAAGCTGCAGGACTACGCTGCTTCACCCTGACGGTTCTTCTTATATTGATACTTTTGATCCCGGAGATGTCTGGTATTTCCCGAAAGGATACGGGCATTCCATTCAGGGAATAAGTGATGAGGAATGTCATTTCATTCTTATATTTGACAACGGAGATTTTTCCGAAGATCATACTTTTAGTATAACAGATTTTATAGCATCAACTCCCCCGGAAATTGTTGCGCAGAATTTAGGGATCAGCATTGAAGAAGTTGCGAAGCTTCCAAAGAAAGAAGTATATTTTGCAAAAGGTCCTGTTCCGGATGATAAGTCATTTATATCGGCAGCCAGCAAGGATCCGGTTTTGAATTCAATGCACAGATATCCGCTGGAAGCTCAGGAGCCGAGGAGAATTCCCGGAGGCGGAACGCAGAAGACCGTTACTCAGAAAGAATTTCCAATCAGCAAAACCATGGCGGGATCGGTTCTGGAGATCGAACCCGGCGGATTAAGAGAGATGCACTGGCATCCTAACGCAGACGAATGGCAGTATTACATTCAGGGAAAAGCTCAGATGGGAGTTTTTCTTGCGCAGGCTGTTAAGGTGATCGAAGAATTTGAAGCGGGGGATATCGGATATGTGCCGATGGGAGCCGGACATTATATTAAAAATACAGGGGATGATGTGCTTAAAGTACTTGTAGGATTTAATGACGGAGATTATCAGGCGCTCGATCTCAGCGCATGGTTAAGTACAAATCCAAAGAGTCTGCTTGAGACGAATTTTGAAGCTGGAGAAGAACTGATTAGTAAATTTCCGGATGATCATAAGTTTATGCTTCCAGAGTGAGTATTGGGTATTGGGTATCAAAGAATTGAGCAAAATATATTTACAAATATTTAATTAAATTTATTCTTTACATTATGAAAAAAAAATATTTTATCTCTCTCCTAATTATAGTTCTCTTTTCATACTCTTTTGTTATAGCCGGTGATGATAAAGACAGGATTGGCGTAGAAGGACCTTTGAGTTTTAATAATACAAGTTTTAATCTAGCATGGTCAGACAAAGCGCGTGATAATTATTACATACAGGAGTATCTTCCAGCAGGTGAACAGGTTGAAAGTTTTGTCCAGATGATGTCATTACATGTATTCCTGATCGATATGAGTATTGATGATGCAGTGCAGATCAAATTAAATGAACTTGATAAAAGATCAAAGACAGATGATGTTTGCAAAGGCAGCGTAAATGAAACTGTAAGTTCAGACGGAAAAGAAACCCTGGTGGATTTTCTGCTAAGCGAAAAACAGAAAGACACACCTGAAATAGTTGAATATAATGTTTACAGATATATCCCGGTAAATATAGGAGACGGTGAGAATGGAATCCTTGTTTATGCATATACAAAGAGAGCTTACGGAAAAGATGCCGAAGGATTCATAGATACTATTAATAAGGATAGAAGAAATATTGTAGAACAGATGGGAAACACAGAAGTGCCAAAGGTGAAAATTCCGGAATAATGTTTGAACAAATGCAGGTGTTTAAAAAAAATGCCTGAATGTTTTAATATAGTTAAAGCTGATTCCGTTGTCTGAGATAATTGCATGAATGATCCGGTTTAAGACGAACTTTACCGGCAAATTATTTTGTCACTAAGATCAATTCAAATACCGGACAGTACATTTTTATTTACATAAAATCATCAACCATATCTTTAATATCTTTAAAATCTTTAACATCTTTAAACAGACCCGGATCCGTCACAACGGATAAATCATATATATGATCCCGGGGGGATTTTTTTCCGGATAGAATTCAGGAAACTATAATGATAAGGTAAACAATATATATACTCAAAAACAAAAAGCCTTCCCATTTAACAAGCTGTCTTCCCCTGCCTATGAATATAAATGCAAACAGTAAAATACCCGCAAGGATATTTACGTAAACATCAAACAATGAATCAGGATTTATCCGGAAGGGTGAAGCGACAACCGAAACTCCAAGCACAAAGAATATATTGAATATATTTGATCCTACTACATTTCCAATTGCTATATCAACGTTCTTCTTTCTTACTGCGGCTATAGAAGTTGCGAGTTCCGGAAGGGAAGTGCCAATTGATACTATGGTCAGACCAATAACTCTTTCTGACAAACCGATCATTAATGCTATATCGACAGCTCCTCTTACGATAAGATTTCCCCCGACTACCAGTCCGGCGAATCCAGTTAATAAATATAAAATTGATTTTAATGTTGATAATTCAATCCTGCCGGATACTTTTTCTTCAGTCCCGTTTTGTGATACTTTAATATTATAAACAAGGAAGATTGAGAAAAACAGAAGTAATATTATACCGTCAGTCCTTGATAGGAAATTAAAATCCGCCCCGTCATAATTTACATCACTTATCAGAAAAAAAAGAGAAACTGCGGCAAGAAGACTCATTGGTATTTCAAGCCATGTGGTATCAGTTTTCACTTTCAGCGGAAGAATCATGGAAGTAATGCCTAAAATTCCAAGTACATTAAATATATTACTGCCAAGTATGTTTCCTAGAACCAGCTCTGAATTTCCGTTAAGGGCAGCCATTAAATTTACAACCAGCTCAGGTGCGGAAGTTCCGAATGCTACAACAGTCAAACCGATGACAATGTCGGGTATGCCTAATTTTGATGCCAGGGAAGATGCACCTTCGACTAACTTGTTAGCTCCGAATATTAACAGAACAAAACCGGCAATAAGAATTAATAAACTGATCATTAATAATTGTATATTTACTTTGCTTTCAAATTATAATTAAATAAAATTTTTATATAGCAGATTGATTTGTGCAACACTTTAAAAAATTCAATCTTGATCAGATGTAATATAATAATAAAATTTCTGACAGTTCATATCTTTAATGAGTAATGCTTTTTACCAGCCCGGCAAAAATTTCAGGAATAAGATCACTCCTGTTATTGTTGCTCAGTACCACCACTATCGAAGCATTCAACTCAGGTATATAAAAAGCATAACTTCCCCAGAATCCCGTGTGACCAAAAGCTGTTAATCCGTTAATACTGGATTTGCCGATCCCTAACATGTAATTGCTTTCCACGCTGTCATTTGTTTTTACTTCTGTAAAGATAAGATCTTTGGTCCCGGGATTTGCAAACAACTCTCCCGTAAAAAATAACTGAGTGAACCTGCCCAGATCCTTTGTGGTGGAAGCAAGACCTCCCGCGCCGTAAAGATCGAATGAAGGATCCTGAACATAGCTTTCACTGTTGTTCATATATTGATGGATCAGAGGATTCAGGCCTTCAGGAGTATCTTCAAGTGTATAAAACCAAGTGGAGTTCAGACCGTACTTCTGGAAATTTACCTGTTCACTGATCGCTTCATAGAATTTTTTTCCCGTAATATTCTCCAGTATTTCGGAAAGCAGCAGATAATTTACGTCACTGTATTTAAAGCTTGATTCCGGTTCGAGTGGAGGTTCTCCTTCGTCAATCATGAGTTTGATCTGCTCGTCTCGTGTCCATCTGTATTTCGGATCATTAATAACTTTTTCCTCATAACTTTTTGTTTTCACAAAATCAGAAATTCCGCTGGTATTTGTAAGTAAATTTTTTATTTTGATTTTTTTAAGATCATAACCATCCCCGGTTAAGAGCTTTGCTGTTCCTTCTGAAAGTAAAGTATCAACCGGACTGTCAAGACTTACTTTTCCCTGTTCCACAAGTCTCAGGAACGCGGCGGCCATGAAGGTCTTCGTATTGCTTGTAATAAGAGCCGGCTGATCGGGTAAGATCTGAATAGTATCATTCTTATCCGTAAGTCCGACAGCTCCGCTCCATGAAATACTTTTCTCCGGAGCTTCAATCCTTGCCATAATGCCAACGACATCCGGGTTCTGTTCATAAACTGACCGGAGAATTTCTCCAAGGTCAGAATTGTTTTCCGTTTGATCGGATCTGCAGGAAAAAGCGAGGAGAGAAAAGGTTAAAAATGAAATGTATAAGTATTTCATTAATTATAAATTCATTCAGTTAAATTTGATAAAGAATAGTATTGCTAAAATCCTATAAAAATTACAGATCAAAAATATAAATAGTAGTCTGCAAGTGCAATTAACAAAATCATATAATTTGGAAAACTTAATCTGTTTTAACAAATACAAAGTATAGAATTGTCAATTTTATTGTTCAGTACATTCTATTCGGATTCGCAGACTTTTCCGGAACTTTCTGAATGGAATCCCAGTGCTCGCATATCTTCCCGTTCTCATCAAATTTGAAAAAGTCCATAGTGACATATTCATCATTACCCGGCCAAATCTGATGAGTATGCAAAGCCACTAGATCTCCTTCGGCAACACATCTGACAAACTCAATAGACTTATCCGGGTATTCTTTATGCATTCTTTCAAAATATTCAATGAAACCTTCTGTACCGTTTTTTACGGCCGGGTTATGCTGAATGTATTCATCACCTGCATACAGCTCAACTGCTTTTTTCGGATTACCTTCATATGCCGCTTTATAAAAAAATACTGCGTTGTTTTTGTTTGTTTCAGAGTTCATGGATTTTCAATATTTATTTAATAAAAGAGTTGTAAAATAAATTTTCCGGATGAATTGTTAATAAAGAAAAAATTTCAAAATATATTTTAAAAAGTATCCTCCGGATTCTAAAAAAATTCCGGCTTGTTATATGCGTAAGCTTTTGATTGTTCAATGAGAATATATTCATTTAATATCTGAAGAATTTGAATAATTTGAATAATTTGAATAATCCTTTAAATCTTTCAGTTCAGAAATTAAATCTGTATTTAAATCGAAATTTGATTCTATGTTTAAATCGGAAATTGTATCTGAATCAGGATGCAATTTATCCGATGACCAGTTCAAAGGATTCTCTCTAATGTATTCAGCAATTCTGCTATAAGATTTTTCATTTCTGATAATGTGTTCCCAATAATTACGGTGCCATA
>CALMST010000206.1 GCA_937872315.1 uncultured Ignavibacteria bacterium
CGGATAGTTTTACGAAAAAATTAAAGGGGTACTTTCATTAGAGGGTTTGTTGCAGATCGCCAAAAAGTTTAATGTACAGTATTTATAATCCGGATTTGCTCAGCCAAACTTTTTGGAAGACCAGTAACGGCGGAATTAAATTAAAGCCAACTGTCATATTGTGCCGGTGAAACAGGATAAGTTAATAAACCCCGAACTGAATCGTATTGTACGGTTGGAGAACTAGGTGGTAAATAAACGGGTAAAGTATTTGGATTATAAGATTCTCTGTTATCTCCAACCACAGGGTCATTCTTTTTCCATCCTTCAAGGAAATATGGATTTGGGAGAATAAAATTTATTTTAGAATTATCAAGCAAATATTTTTTAAACTCTGCTGCATCAAAAATATGGTTTTCCCAAAATTTATAAATGTGAGTATTATACATATCCATATTTAAATTAGCCATAAAAGTTAATTTCCCTTGTGATACACTATCAACTAACCTGCTCAGATATTGAATAGATGGTGTCATATTAAATTCAAACTCTTCTGTGTAAAAATTATTCGGAACAGGATCATTTGGATCATATTCGGCTGAAGCAATATTTATTTCGGATGTCAATCGACTCATTAAATAATTATGATTAACATTATTTACATCAAATAATTGTCTTGCCGGCTCATTTTCAACTCTGATGTAATCAATATACATTTCACATTGCCCATACCAGTAAACACGAAAATCTACATTAAACGGGACACGCCAATCGAAAGCATTTTTTATCGGATCGGGGCAGAGTTGAGTCGGTTGTAAATTTAAATTATTATCAGTAGCATTAAAAAAGTATTGCTCTAGATACATACCTTCGTAACGAGTTGTATTGTTTGCTCTAAAGTTTCTTGCTCTCAAATCAACTTTTTTTACTGTATCTCCATTCCAATTTAATATATCAATTCTACATACTTTAACATTTTCATTTAATAAATTATTTGCAAAAGCTGTATCGATCCGGATCCTAGGCATTACAAACCAAAAATAGATGTCATCTCGCGTATGATCAATAATTCTGTTGCATTGCTCTCTATTTGAACGAAGATTTTTTACAAGATATCCTTCCCAAACTCCAGGACCGCTTGCATTTAAGCTTGCATACTTGACCTTTGCTCCACCTCCGTTAAAATTATAATCATTGATATCACTTACGTATGTATTCGTAATAGAATTATCATAAGCGTGAAAATAATAATCATCTCCTTCGGATAACTGTTCACATTGATAATCACTTCTTTGACCGTAAGAAAGATATCTTGTAATGGGTCGATCGAAAATAGTTCTCAATTCATGTTGATCATTATGAGATAGGGTATTTGTAATACCCTGCTCGATTGTTGATAAATCACCGAATATCGTATCATTGTTAAACCAGCTCCCATATCTATGCCATCCATTAAATCTCAATGTGTCCCTTAAAAGCGCATAAGATGAAAACTCCTCTTCGAAAGGATCTGTCGGATGAAATCCGCTGTGCATTGCGGCGATTAGAAATTTATTACCGGGATTAAAGACCTGTGAACTTCCTTCAGCATTGTTTATAGCTTTAATGCTGTTGTAAAAAAATAAAAGAGATAACAAAATTATCCCCGGCGAGATTACAATTTTTGCTTTCATAATTTGTTTTTTATTTGTTTTTAAAATCCGGATTTATTCCGGTTTGTTCTTCCTCTTTATTAAAAAATTTATCGGATTAAAATCATTTTTTTTGTATCAACAGGAATATCATCTATGTAAAGACTATAAAAATAAACCCCGCTTGAAATATTCGAGCCGTCAAATTCAATTTTATAGGAACCGGGTTGTTGTTTTGATTCTACTAATGTTTCTATTTCAACACCTAAAATGTTAAACACTTTAATTGTGACTAGGCTTTGTTTTTTAATCTCATATTTAATAATTGTTTTCGGGTTAAAAGGGTTGGGAAAGTTTTGTGTTAATTTATAATTATCAGGATTTATAAAATTATTAGAATTGATGTTTGTTATGAAATTTGTGTCACCTCCAATAGTAGTATGGATTCCATTTCTGATATTAGTATAAAACCATCCGTTATTTTTATTAATAAATGAGTTGTATAAATATTCTATACTATTTATTGAAGTATCCGGTATTTGGTAAGCCCAATTATTTCCCCCGTTTGTTGTTCTATATAGTATGCCTCTTCTTTGATTTCCTAATCGAATAAGCCCTCCACTTCCCCAAATAGTATCTTGATTGACATTTGAAAATGCTTCCATAGAACTAAATGTGAAATTCGGACCGTTTGGTAGTGGTTGATCAATCCATGTATTTCCACCATCTGTCGTTTTTTTCATATCTCCTTTTGCCTTCCAGCCAGTAAGAGTATCTGAAAAATATATATCTATAAATCCATTATCTGTTTGTAATATCCAATTGACTCCGGAGTTTGTAGTTTTAAGAAATGTCGGAACTTGAGAACTTCCTGCAAATCCTAAATTACCATTGAACATATAAAGTTTATCTACAGAAAGTCCCTGATATTGCGTAATCCAAGTGATCCCGGCATTGGTTGTTCTTTTAATAATATTTCCTCCAATATAAGGATAGCAAATCCACATTGTATCAAAACTTATAGGGAAAATATTAGAGAATCCAAAATTATCCGACGGGACTGGTATGTTATTCCAGATTGCGCCGGCATTAGTTGTCCGGAGTATTTCATCTCCATGCAGAACGTAACCTGTATCAAGATTAAGAAACATTACTTTACTAAAATCACGGGGTTTGCCGAGAATAATATTCCAGTTATTTCCGGCATTAGTAGTCTTTAAAACATAGTCAGTATCACTGCTGGCTATATTGTCACCCGTGACAGCATAGCCGGTTAGACTATCAAGAAAAGTAATATCAGCGAGTTTTCTGTTATTTAAAAATGGTATAGACTGCTGTGTCCATCCACCACTTCCATTATCCGAAAAGTTGAAAGCAATGATGAAGAGAAGTATAGAAAAGTAAAATATTATTGTTGTTAGTTTATTCTTATCCACGACTTTGAAAATTTATATGTTTTAAATAAACGTATAAAACAGATCAAATAAAATCTATAACTAAAAGTGTTTAGATAAAGT
>CALMST010000207.1 GCA_937872315.1 uncultured Ignavibacteria bacterium
ACTTAATACTTAATACTTAATACTTAATACTTAATACTTAATACTTAATACTTAGTACCAATTGAAACTCGACTCTTTCACAAAATACTGCCTGTCCAAACCCGCTGTTACAAAGGATTTTCCTTTTGGTGAAGAGACTATTTGTTTCAGAGTAGCAGGGAAGATATTTGCTATCACTTCATACAGCATTCCTCTAAAAGTTAATCTGAAATGTGAACCCGGAGAAGCTGTAGAACTCAGAGAAAGATATGAGGAAGTTCAGCCCGGATATCATATGAATAAAAAACACTGGAATACTGTAGATTTTGAAGGCAGGATAACAGATGCTGAACTTAAAAAAATGACGGATAATTCTTATGACCTTATAATAAGCAGTCTTACAAAAAAACAAAGAGAATTATTATCAGATTAGCGTCAACTTTTTCACAAATTACTTTTTCACATAAATAGTGAACAGAATAAAAAATAATGATAAAAAGAATTGAGATATCCATTCTTCCTGAAGATGCGTTTGATAAAAAAATACTTGAAAAATTTTTAATATCGGAATGCAATATAAATGAAGAAGACAAATTAGAATTTAATATACTCAGAAGATCAATAGATGCCCGCAGCAGAACACCTCTGGTTAATTTACTTGTTGAAATATTTATAAATGAAACTCCTCCACCCGAACCTGCAGTAAGAGCAAACTACAAATCGGTTTCAAAAGATAAAAAAGTTATAATTGTAGGCGCCGGACCGGCGGGATATTTTGCGGCTCTGGAGCTGATAGAGCATGGTATTAAACCAATTGTGTTGGACAGGGGAAAAGATGTCAGGTCGCGAAGAAAAGATCTGAGAGCCATTCAGCAGTTCAGTGAAGTAAATCCTGATTCCAATTATTGTTTTGGAGAAGGCGGCGCTGGAACATACTCTGACGGAAAATTATACACACGTTCCCATAAGCGGGGAGATATTTTTAAGGCTTTGAGAATACTTGTCGAACACGGAGCAAGCGAAGACATTTTAATTGATACACATCCGCATATCGGTTCCAATAAACTTCCCGGAGTTGTCGAAAAACTTAGAGAGACTATTCTTAATTTTGGTGGGGAGATATATTTTGATTCTTTGGTTACTGACTTTATTTTAAAAAATGACGGAATTTCCGGAGTGATTGTAAATGATAATGTAGAACATATAGGCGATTCCGTAATACTCGCTACCGGTCATTCCGCTCGGGATATTTTTTATTTGTTAAAAAGAAAGAACATATTAACAGAATCCAAACCATTCGCTCTGGGAGTCCGGATCGAACATCCGCAGGCTTTGATCGATGAAATTCAATACAGGCAAAATCCGAGAAGTAAATTTCTGCCAGCTTCTAGTTACAAACTGACTGCACAGGTAAACGGCAAGGGAGTGTTCTCTTTCTGCATGTGCCCGGGCGGGCTTATAGTTCCTGCAGCCACTGCGCCGGGCGAAATTGTTGTAAACGGAATGTCAATGTCACGCAGGGATTCTGAATTTGCAAATTCGGGAATTGTAACCGCAATTGATCCGGAAGATCTGAAAGGGTATGAAAAACACGGATCTTTTGCCGGACTTGAATTTCAAAAAAATGTTGAAAGAAAATTTTTTGATAACGGTGATGGTTCACAGAAAGCTCCGGCACAGCGGATGACAGATTTTGCAGAAAATAAAATTTCGTATGTCCCCGGAAAGACATCTTATATTCCGGGAATTTACAGTGCGGATTTACATATGCTGCTGCCAAAAGATATTTCAGCAAGAATACGGAATGCATTAATTCAGTTCGGAAAAAAGATGAGAGGATATTATTCTGAAGAAGGCTTTCTTGTCGGACTGGAGTCGAGAACGAGTTCACCGGTAAGGATCCCCAGAGATAAAATTTCATACGAACATCCGGAAATAAAGAATTTCTATCCGTGCGGCGAAGGGGCCGGATATGCGGGTGGAATTATCTCAGCGGCTCTGGACGGACAGAATGTTGCGAAAGCGATTGCGGGAAAATTGGTTTAATTTTACCGATTTGGGTTTTTACCATTTTGCTTGCGGTAGAGATATTCATTGAATCAAAAATTTTTCAGATTGTCGTGTTACCATGCTCCCGGCAGGATAATATTCTGATTGAATGAGAAGAATTGAATTTTTTAAAAAAGTAAACTAAATAATCATGGAGATTATTAAAGTAAGAATTGAAGAACTTGAAACTGTATCAGTTCTGTTTGATCTATACAGACAATTCTATGAACAGGCATCTGATATTGATTCAGCAAAAGAATTTCTCAAAGATAGAATTACAAAAAATGAATCAGTTATTTTTGTGGCAATGGATACAGAGACAAACTCAGGAATGGGATTTGTTCAGCTATATCCTGCTTTCTCATCGGTATTTATGAAACGAATATGGATACTGAATGATCTATTTGTTCATGAAGATCACCGGAAAAAAGGAGTTGCTGAATCTTTGATCATGGCTTCAAAAGGACTTGCAGAGAAGACAGATGCTAAAGGATTGATCCTGGAAACACACAGCACGAATCACAGTGCTCAAAAACTATATGATAAAATCGGATTTAAAAAAGACGAAGAACATTTTTACTATTTCCTTGAAGTTTAATACTTAACTATTGAAAATTTTATTAACCGGCGCAAGCGGATATATCGGCAAAAGATTATTACCTGTTCTTATTGAGCAGGGACATGAAGTAATAAGCTGTGTCAGGGATAAAAACCGGTTTGAATTCAAGGATTATTTTTCCGGTCAGGTTAAAGTTTTCGAAGTGGATTTTCTTAAAAAGGTCAATCCGGAAAATGCACCTGTAGAATTTGACGCAGCTTTTTATCTGATACATTCAATGTCTTCTTCCATCCAGGATTTTGAAGAGCTTGAAGCTGAAACCGCATTGAATTTCACCAGATATGTGTCTGATACAAAATGCCGTCAGATAATTTACCTTAGCGGAATTTCAAACGAGAAAAAACTTTCGAGGCATCTTGCTTCCAGAAAAAATGTCGAGAATATATTAAAGAAAGGAAGTGTCCCCGTTACTATTCTGAGAGCCGGCATAATCGTCGGTTCTGGCAGCGCATCTTTTGAGATCATACGTGATCTCGTCGAAAAGCTGCCTGTCATGATCACTCCGAAATGGCTCAATACAAGATCACAGCCTATTGCAATAAGAGATGTGATAAAATTTCTGACAGGTGTATTGTTAAAAGAAGAATGTTATAATGATACCTTTGACATTGGCGGTCCTGAAATTTTAACATACAAAGAAATACTTCTTAAATATGCTGAAGTAAGAAAACTTAAAAGGCTGATCCTTACTCTACCGGTTATGACACCGAGACTTTCATCTTACTGGTTATACTTTGTTACTTCAACTTCATATAAACTGGCTGTAAATCTTGTTAATAGTATGAAAATAGAAATTGTTTGCAGTGATAACAGACTTCAGGAAATATTAAAAATTGAAACAATAGACTATAAGACATCGGTCCAGCTCGCATTCGAAAAGATCGAACAGAATCTTGTGCTTTCTAGCTGGAAAGATTCTCTTATCACTACTTCCGTCAACAACAGATTTTCCGAATTCATTGAAGTGCCTAATTATGGTTGTTACAAAGATTCAAAAGAAATTCCAATTACAAATAACCCTGAGCAGGTATTGCATAATATCTGGTCTATAGGAGGAAACAGGGGTTGGTATTATGCAAATTTTCTCTGGAAGCTGAGAGGATATTTTGATAAGATGATAGGAGGTGTAGGTTTAAGAAGAGGCCGTACTAACAAAAATATTATATCGCCCGGAGATGCGCTTGATTTCTGGAGAGTCATAGTTGCTGATAAAAAAAAGAAAAGACTGTTGCTTCATGCAGAAATGAAACTTCCGGGCGATGCCTGGCTTGAATTTGAAATTAGCGAGCAGGATGGATTGAACATGCTAAGACAGACAGCTACTTTCAGACCATTCGGAGTTTTCGGAAGACTATACTGGTTCTCACTTCTTCCGTTTCATTATTTTATTTTCAACGGTATGTTAAAAAATATTGAAAAATTTAAACATAAGAATTAGTTATTTTTGTATAAAGTAAAATACAGCTATTAGAAAGGTGAATTCAACTTTTAATATTTAACTTTTTATTTTTAACAAATTTATATTTAAAATTCCCGGTTCAATTAATGCCTAAAAACAAATCATACGATCTTATAGTTATCGGTTCAGGACCCGCCGGTGAGAAAGCCGCGGTAAAGGCAGCTTATTTTGGTAAGAATGTCGCCCTGATAGAAAAGTCTCCTGATGCAGGAGGTGCGGGAGTTCAGACGGGTACGCTTCCCTCCAAGACTTTGAAAGAAACCGCGCTTTATTTTTCGCGGGTTTATGAAAAGCAGATATTTGAACGATCTGAACACAGACTCAGAAAAACCAAACATAAACAATTTACATACAGGCGTGATGTAGCAAGACTTGATATGCAGTATGAAGTTGAAAACAATCTGTCAAGACATAAGGTCACTGTTTACAGAGGTTCAGGCTCTTTTATTGACAAGAATACGGTCAGAGTAACCGGGGATGCAAATGTCATTATTGAAGGAAAGAACATTCTAATCGCAACAGGTTCATATCCCGTTAATCCTCCCGATATTCCTTTTGACGGAAAGAGAATTCATGACTCGGATACAATTCTGAGGATCAAGCGGTTTCCTAAATCAATGTGCGTTATCGGAGCGGGAGTAATTGGCTGCGAGTATGCAACGATCTATTCTGCAATGGGAGTAAAGGTTTATCTCATCAACAACAGGGATAAGATCCTTCCGTTTCTTGATTTGGAAATTGCCGAAGCGCTTATCAGGCAAATGAAAAAACAGGGACTTGAAATATTATTCAATACTTCGATCTCTGAATATGAAGTTCCGAAAAAGGAAAAGGATAATATTCACTTAAAGCTCAGAAACGGAGAAGAACTTGAAACAGACATGGTTCTTTACGCAGCCGGGAGAAGCGGGAATACAGCAAAACTGAATTGTGAAAATGCGGGGATAATAATGGGTGAACGAGAATCAATAAAAGTAGATGAATATTACCGTACAAATATATCAAATATTTACGCTGTCGGGGATGTCATAGGTTTTCCCGCGCTTGCAAGTACAAGCATGGATCAGGGAAGAGTTGCTATTACACATATGTTTGATACAAACGATCTCGATAGTGTTCATAAGATATTTCCTTACGGAATATATACAGTTCCGGAAGTTTCGATGGTAGGCATCAGCGAACAGGAAGCTCAGGCCAGCGGTATTAATTACAATACAGGGATCAGCCGTGACTGTGACATTGCAAGAGGAAAGATAATGGGAACTCCGGATGACGGTTTTTTAAAAATAATTTTTGATAACGAATCCAATGTTGTTCTTGGTGTTCATATACTCGGGAGGATTGCCACCGAACTCATACATTACGGTATGACGCTTGTTCAGGATAAAAAAACTCTTGATCAGGTGATAGCAACTATTTTCAACTATCCCACTTTTCACGATCTATACAAATATGCTGCTTACGACGGATTGGGAAACAAGAGCGGGAAGAATATTAAGAATCCGAAACGGAAACAATAATAATGCCGGGTATTAAATAGTTAGTTTTTCAGGCGTAAATAAAAAAACCGGTGTCAAAAAAAAACACCGGTAAATTTAAAAGGTAATTCGTGACTTTAAATGTTCATATCCTCTAACCTGTGATCAAATAACTAACTTGGTCTTATTTTACGAGAAACATTTTTTTTGTTTCAAAAAAAATGCCGGTTTCTAATTTATAATAATAAACTCCTGAAGGAAGGTCGTTTGCATTAAAGCTTACTTCGTAACTTCCTTCTCTCTGAACACCATTAACAAGCGTCCTTACTTCATTTCCCAATGCATCATAGATCTTTAGTTTTACATTGTTTCCTGAATTGACTAATTCATATTTTATCACTGTTTCCGGATTGAATGGATTAGGATAATTCTGATAGAGATTAAAAGTTTTTTTTTGAATAGAATTATTTTCATTTACGGAAATGATTGTACCGTTTTCCGTAATACTGACTGATTGATTCACAGGCACATTTGTGAAGACCTGATCCGTGCCTGACTGCCACTCTACTTTCATGGAATCAATGACTGCGGCATTTCCCAGTCCGAAATGAAGCTGAAGGTTCTGTCCGCAGTATCCGGACTGCCCGTCAATCTCCTGCATCTGCCATACGGAATTTCCGTTAATGTTTGCTTTGACTCTGACCTTTGTACCGATTGCGGAACGGTTTGTCACAACGCCGACGCATTTTATGTTAATCCATTTATTTCCATTTGTAAGTTCATTTTTAAACAAACCGTTTCTCTGATTTTCTCCAAAAGTATTTGCCGTTGCAATGTCGAGATCTCCGTCGTTATCATAGTCACCCCAGGCAAATCCGTATGTGTAACCCGAATCATTGACTAGTATTCCATCAGTTACTTTTTCAAATGAGGGAGACCCTGTTTCGATGAGCATGTTTTTAAATAATTTATTGACAAGTTTCTGTGTAAAACCGGGAGGGACATAAGCCTGTGAAATAAAGAGATCAAGATCACCGTCATTGTCATAATCTCCCCATCCTGTCACTGCATTATATCCAGATTCATTTACAACAGGACCATCAAGGATCCTTGTAAATGTAAAATTACCGTCATTCCTGTATAAGAAATTTTTCTGATTACCGTAATTGGAAACTACCACATCGAGATCCCCGTCATTATCATAATCACCCCAGCTTGCGCTCCAGGATTCACCGCCGTTTGATGTCAGAGGTGTTGAAGTAATTTTTGTAAAACTTCCCGCGCCGTCATTTCTGTAAAGAAAATTATTGTTGTTCGATTCACGAGTAACAAATAAATCAAGATCTCTGTCATTATCGATATCAACCCAGTTAGCGCCTCTTGAGAAACCTGTTTCAGAGATCACAACTCCCGTATCCATTTTTTGAAATTCACCATTCCCGGTGTTTCTGTAAAGAAAATTTCTGTGATTGCTTCCTGCGCTGTTGGTCACGAAAAGATCAAGCAATCCGTCATTGTCATAATCACCCCATGTGCATGTCTCGGAATAGCTTGGGTCCTGGCTCATTACAGCATCTGACTGGAAAATAAAATTGCCGTTACCGGTATTCAGATAAAGAAGTTTGATCTTGTTATACCAGTTCACGACACATAAGTCAGTTAATCCGTCATTATTATAATCACCCCAGCTTGCGCCGTCAGAAGGAAGATTGTCCTGTACAATTGATTGGCCTGTAATCTTAACAAATACGCCGTTGTCATTTCTGTACAGAAAATTATTCTGACCGGTATTAAGACCATTTGAGATAAAAAGATCAAGATCATTGTCATTATCGAAATCAATCCAGTTGACGGAGCGTGATGCTCCACTGTCAAGGCCGACTATGCTGTCAGTAATCTTAATAAAATCCTGACTTCTGACAATATTGGAAATAAAAAAGAGGTTTAAAAGAATAATTGTGATTATTGGTTTCATTTTTTTATGTTAATGTTTTGTAATTTTTTTTTGGTTAATTTATGCATAAAGTAAACGGATTAAAATCATTTAGTTGCAGTGAAATCAGGTATAAAATACATCCATTATTAGAATCCTGAATTTAAAAAATTTATATTTTAATTGTATATCTTATTGTATGAAACCATCCAGAGAATTGTTTGATCTGATAAAATCCATGAGCGGGAGTGAGAAAAGGTATTTCAAACTTAATGTATCGCTTCAGAAAGGAAGTAAGAATTATCTGAAATTATTCAGTGCCATAGAAAGACAGAATGTATTTGATGAAATTGAATTAAGAAAATTAATAAAGGATGAAAAAATAGTAAAGAATATCACCATCACAAAAAACTATCTTTACAAGCTGATTATAAAATCACTAACCCAGTTCAGAAATGACAGAAGCATAGACCTGAAATTAAATTTTATTTTAAGCCGGTGCAAGCTGATGTACGAGAAAGGATTGTTTCCTGAATATTTTAAGACAATAAAATCAGGCAAAGAAGCTGCTCTTAAGCATGAGAAGTATACGATACTTTTGGACTTTCTCGAGCTCGAAAAGAATCTCATAAAGAAAGATGAGATCGGGAAGAAAGACATGAATCAGATATATGATTATGAGTCGGAAGTTCTGGATCGGATAAAGGAGATAAGTTATTATAAAAAGATCGTTACAGGCTTGTTCATAGAATTGAGAATTACGGGTATCATTAGAGATGAAATTTCAGATCACAGAATTAAAAAGTTGTGCAGGGGACTTTCTTTCAGGGAAAGTAAGATTCAATTGCCCGTAAGAGCTCATAACATATTTCTTCTTGCGAAATATCTTGAATGCCGATTGACAGGTGATTTAAGAAAGTCTATGGAATTCTGTAAACAAAGATATTCTCTGATTCTGAAAAACCCTGATGTGTTTAAAGATTATTTGCAGGATCCGAAATTAGATGCTCTGGAATTCCATATTACATCCGCATTGAGACTGAATGATTTCAAAGAAGCTAAAAAAGTTTTATCCCGTATTAAGAAAATATCCAAGGATTCCGCAGAGTTGGATTTAACGTTTACAGAGATTGAATTCCGGCTTTGTGAATGCACTGAAAATGAGGACAAAGCAAACGGAAAAAAAGTAATTACTCAACTTGAAGACTATCTGGAAAAGTATGAAGGTAAAATACTGATAAATTCAGAAAATTATTTCAGATTCAGTATCATTAAACATTATTTTATGACAGAGAATTATACTGAAGCGCTGAATTCAGTTAATGATTTTCTTAACCGCCGCCAGACGAAACTGACACCGGAGTTTGAATCATATTCAAGAATACTGAATATACTTATTCATTTTGAACTTGGTAATTATAAACTGCTTGCTCATCTGATACCAACCACAAAAAAATACTTAATGAATAAGAAAAAATATTTCAGGTTTGAATCTGAAATTATCAAATGTATTAAGAAGATCATATCACTGAAAAATAAAGATTCGGTAAATAAAAATTTTAATGATCTATTTAAAAAATTACTGATATTGAAAAAAGATAAGTATAATAAAAATGCATTCGTTTATTTTGACCCTGAAAGATGGGTTGAGAAGAAAATATTTAAGATTTAATATAAAAAATGAAAGGAAGTGAAGCCACTGATACAAGTGAGTTCAAAGCAGACAGACTTTCCGAATACTCTGATTTATTAGGGTTTGATTTGTAGCTCTCTTAAGTCTCCGTAAATATGATTGCTTAAAATTTATAAAATAGAAAATTGTACAGCACATTTTCATTTCAACTAAATAATCATTAAAGATAACATATCTTTGCTGTTAGTGTAGTTTTTCAGTTGTATGTCAGTACGGACATACTCATCCCGCATGCAACATTCTTTTTCATCATTTTTTATATAATCCGGAATTGTTAGAAGATCAGGAGTATCTGTTTCGCTTCTATCATGAGTATCCGAAATTTTTTATAAATTTGCTATTAGACTTTACTCATAAAGTCTGTTATAAATTCTTTACAATTTGACTATCTTGTATTCATAACTCAATAGTGTTTGCGGGCAGTCTGAAAGTCAGTAAACAAGCATTAAACTAAAATTATTTATAATATGAAAAACCGCTGGACATTAAAGAATAAAAAAGCTCTTGTGACAGGAGCTACCCGTGGAATAGGCAGAGCCATTACGGAAGAATTTCTTGAGCTCGGTGCAGAAGTGTTTGTTGTATCAAGAAACCTAAAGGATGTTGATAAAATGGTAAAATCATATAAAGATAAAGGTTTTAAAATAACAGGTATGCAATGCGATGTGTCGGACAAGAGTGAAAGAGAGGATCTGTTTAAGAGAATAAAAAAAGACTGGGGCAGCCTTGAGATACTTATAAATAATGCTGGGACGAATACGAGAAAGAAGACACTTGAAAATTCTGATGAGGATTTTGATAAACTTATGAATCTTAACATGAATTCAGTATTTGATCTTTGTAAAAAATTTCATCCGCTGCTGAAGAAATCAGGAAAAGGTTCGATCGTAAACATTACCTCTGTAGCGGGGATTACATGTGTCGGTACAGGTTCTCCCTATGCCATGACAAAAGCTGCGATAAACCATCTGACAAGATACTTATCCGTAGAGTGGGCTGAAGATAAAATCAGGGTGAATGCGGTTGCTCCATGGTATATAAAGACTTCACTGACTATGCCTGTTTTGAAAGATCCCTTAAAACTAAAAGCTATACTGGACTGCACGCCGATGAAAAGGGCGGGTGAACCGGTGGAAGTTTCTGCTGTTGCTGCATTTCTTTCGATGGATGCGGCTTCATTTATTACGGGAGAAATAATAGCTGCTGATGGCGGGTTTTTGAAATACGGACTTTGATAACTGACAGGGGAATTTATCAAGAATACTTTGAAACACTAAGTTTGCCGCATAGATTATTTATTGACAAAGAGAAATGGTTGACAAATATAGAGTTAGTTTTCTAATTTTTTCCAGTTCACATTTCAGATCTTATTTATATTTTGGTTACAGAAAATCTCAATGCAATTGTTTTTCAGTAATATTCTTATGATGTGTTTACACGGTTTTCAGATCAGATGAGTAGTTCAGAGTCAAAAAAAAAATCCGCCGGAGCGGATTCTTTATCTTGTAATAAGCAAAACAAAAATTATTAAGAACTGAATCTTTTGACATCATCACTCTGTGTAAGCTCCTGAACATTTCCCATCAGTTCTTTCACAACTTCCTGTTCACTCTGCAGTGTAATAGTATCATATTCATCAGGTGATTTCATAAGCCCGTGAACTTTATTCAGAACGGGAAGTTCTATTGTCTTATCCGTTATTTTCGCTTCAAAGTCTTTCCTGAATTTTCTGACAGCCCATTTAACCGGCCAGGCTGCTGCGTCACCAAGTGCACAGATAGTGTTTCCTTCAATATTTTCAGCTATTGAGATAAGCAGATCAAGATCACTCATTCTTCCTTTACCGTCCATAATCCTGTTAAGGACTTTCAGCATCCATCCGCAACCTTCACGGCATGGAGTACACTGTCCGCAGGATTCGTGATAATAAAATTTTGTAACTCTTCTGATAACGTTTACAACGTCTGTTCCTTCAGCCATAACTATTACGCCTGCCGTACCTATATAAGAACCGATCTCTTTCAGGCTTTCATTATCCATTCTTACTTTAAGAGCTTCCTCTCTGTTGAGTGGAGGCATGGACGAACCGCCCGGAATTACCATCTTAATTTCTTTCCCGCCGATGACACCTCCGCAATGATCATTTATAAGTTCGATCAGGGGAATGCCAGTAGGCAATTCATACACACCCGGTTTATTTACATCTCCGCTGACCCCGAAAAGCAATGTACCGGGCTGACGCGGATCACCAATTTTACTGAACCACTCTCCGCCTTTATTTATTATCTCAGGTACATTGGCAAGTGTTTCAATATTATTAATGGTTGTGGGATTTCCCCAGACACCATTTACGGCAGGGAACGGTGGCTTGAATCTTGGATAACCTCTTTTGCCTTCAAGCGAATTCATTAATGAAGTTTCTTCTCCGCAGATGTAAGCTCCAGCGCCCATATGAACATACATCTCACATGAAAAACCTGTTCCCATTATATTCTTACCGATCATACCTTTTTTGTATGCATCGGCGACAGCCTCTTCCATGATGTTTATCCATTTCCAGTATTCACCTCTGATGTAAACATAGATCGCCCCGATTCCCATAGCATAAGCTGCTATCAGCGAACCTTCAATAAACTGCTGCGGATTTTTTTCAAATATTTCCCTGTCCTTAAAACTTCCAGGTTCGCTTTCATCACCATTACAACAAAGGAATTTCGGCTTCTCATTACCCTTAGGCATAAAAGACCATTTCATTCCCGTAGAAAAACATGCGCCGCCTCTTCCTTTCAGACCTGATTTTTTGACTTCTTCAATAACCTGATCGGGTGTCATTCCGGTCAAAGCTTTTTTCAGTCCGGTATAACCTCCGTTGGAAATATAAACGTCTATCTTATCCAGATTCGGTATGTCTTTTAAAATTATTTTTTCCATTAAAACTTTTATTATTTATTTTGTAATAAAAATCTGTTCAGATCAAAACAGGTAATTATCTGTTACGCAAATCTTCAATCAGTTTATCCACAGATTCAACAGTCAGGTTCTCATAATATTCACGGTTATTAACCTGAAGCATCGGAGCAGTTCCGCAGCTTCCGAGACATTCGACTTCTTCAATTGAGAACATTTTGTCGTCGGTAATTTCTTTATTCCTGATATTCAATTTACCCGATACATGATCAAAAATATCATAACCTCCCCGAAGCATGCAGGATACATTAGTGCAGATCTGTAGATGATGTCTTCCCATCGGTTTCTTGAAATACATGGTGTAAAAAGTCGCAACTCCAAGTACGTGATCATGCGGAAGTCCAAGCAGATCACCTACATACTTCATTGCATCAGTTGAGATCCATCCGTATTTATTCTGAATCATCCATAGCACAGGCATAACTGCTGCCATTGGTTTGGGATATTTTGAAATGTGATACTGAACGGTCTTTAATTCATTTTCATCAAAGACGGGTTCATAATTTTGGTTACTCATTTTTTGATTTTGGATTTTTATCTTTGAATTTTGATTTAGTGCTTTTGAAAAAACTTACTCCAACATTCTACTTATCAGCTTCACCCATTACAGGATCCACGCTTCCGATAATAACAACTGTATCAGATATCATACAGTTTTTCATCATTGGGGCTAAGCCCTGAAGATTCGAAAAACTCGGAGAGCGGATCTTCAGTCTCCACGGGTGACCGCTTCCGTCACTTATAAAATAAAATCCGAGTTCACCTTTTGATGCTTCAATAGCTGAATATGATTCCCGTTTATTTGGCGGATTGACTCCGAAATTAATTATCATAAAATCATGAATAAGCTCTTCCATCTTTGTATAGATTCTTTCTTTTTTTGGTAACACTTTTTTTGTCTGAAGAGCATTATGTGAACCACTGGGGATCTTTTCAAGACATTGTTTAAGGATCTTCACGGATTCAACAAGCTCTTCAACCCTGACATAATATCTGGACAGACAATCACTGTCGGTATATGTTGGTATATTAAAATCAAGTTTATCATATACAAGATAAGGTTCCTGTTTTCTAAGATCTCTTTCAATTCCGCAAGCTCTGAGCAATGGTCCCGTAAGACCGAGATCTATACAATCCTGTTTTGGCAAATGTCCGATACCTTCACATCGTTCGATGAATATTTTATTTCTTTCTACAAGATCTCTGATCTCCTGAAGTTTTGCTGAGAATTCTTCTGTGAAAATTTTTATACCGTTCAATGCGCTGTCTGGAATATCCTGAGCCACGCCTCCGATCCGGGTATATGAAGTTGTAAATCTTGCCCCGCATATCACATCATAAAGATCAAGTATTTTTTCACGTTCTCTGATAGCCCAAAGGAAAGGAGTAACAGCTCCAATGTCCATAACAAGCGCGCCTATAGCAAGTAAATGCGATTGAATTCTTGCAAGCTCAGCTATTATAACTCTTATATATTTTCCTCTTTCAGGAATTTCAAGGTCAATTAGTTTTTCCACTGCCAGTGCGTAAGCTACATTATTTGCCATTGGTGACAAATAATCCAGCCGGTCAGTATGAGGGATAAATTCATGATAGGTCGATGCCTCTGCAAGCTTTTCATAACCTCTGTGAAGGTATCCGAGTTCGGGAACGCATTTCATTACTGTCTCTCCGTCCAGGCTGACAAGAAGTCTTAAAACCCCGTGAGTGGCAGGATGCTGCGGACCCATATTTAAAATCATCTCATTATCGAGAGCATCGTTAAAAGTTACACTCAGATCTTCGGATTCAAGCGCTTCGAGGATCTTTGATTTTTTAATTTTAGGTTTCTTTTCTTCAAGATCCTTGTAAATTGTATGAGGCATACTTTTCAGTTAGTATATGTTAGTTAGTAGTTAATGGCGCGAATGTATTAACTTTAAAATCAGTAATTATTTATTCGGTAATGGGATCGAGTCCGGTATTCCCATTAATGGGAAATCTTTTCTCAGCGGATAATATTCAAATTCATCTGGCATATACATTCTCCTGAGATCCGGATGATTAAGAAAATTGATTCCCATCATATCATAAGCTTCTCTTTCATACCAGTCTGCTGATTTCCATACCGGGATCAGGCTTTCCATTTCTGGTTTTTTACTGTCGAGTCTGATCTTGATAAAGATCCTCTCGTTATTTTCAATAGATAGCAGATTATATATCATCTCAAATCTGTCTTTCTTTACGAATCTGTCAACGCTTACAGCATCAACGCATGAATCAAATTTTAATGATTCATCATTTTTCAGAATATTGCAGACATTCAGAACATCCTCTTTCAATATATAAAAAGCAGTTGTTCCGTTTACGTCGGTATATTCTAATTTAAAATTCTGAAGTTTTGTTTTTAGCAGGTTTAGTCTGTCGCCGGTCATAATTTATTTTGGGTAAACTTACTTAATATAATATTTATTTTAAACAACAAAAAACCCGCTTATAAAATAAGCGGGTTAATTTTAAAAAAATTTTTAACTGATCTGTTTCTATTTGATCAGCTGCATCTTTTTGGTTTGAGTAAAGAAGTCAGTTTCAAGTCTGTAAAAATATGTACCGCTTGCAAGTGAATTACCGTTAAATTCTGCCTGATAAGAGCCTGCTGATTTTTTACCGTTAAACAGATTCATAACTACCTGACCCATAGAATTATAAACAGTTAATTTAACATTTGATGCTTTTGCAAGATCAAAATTAATTTTTGTGGTCGGATTAAACGGATTTGGATAATTCTGATTTAATGCAAATTTATCGGGTATGTTAGTTCCGGTTTGAGTAATACCAACGGAAGATCTGTTACCAATAAATACATTATCAATATAGCACAACAAACCATCTACAGTTGTGTTCATATAATATCTGAATGCCAGGCAAACTGATTGTCCGGCATAAGCGCTCAGGTCAAAACTGTATTGTTCCCATCCGTTTAAAGAATCCATGCTTCTGATAGTAGCTAACTTTTGTATGGAAAATGCCGGATCCTGATCAGAACAAACATGAACCTGCATTGTGTCAATGTAAACTGTTTCAGAATTACTGCCAAGTGTCATCATAAATATTAAACTGTCGCCAGCTTCTATATTAAGTACATTTGTAAACACCCAGTCATCAGCTACAGGATCACCTGCTCTCCATCCGATTGTAAGGCTTCTAAGACTCTCAAATGCACGGGTAGCGTAGATTGGATTTGTACCTGCTGGGAATGCTAATCCTGAGTCTCTTACTGCCCAGACTACGCCGGAAAGACCGGTACCGTCAACATCGGTCTGATACCAGCCGGTTGGTAAACTATCCTGAGTAAAACCGGCATTTTCAAAGTCCTGATCGATCAGAATTCTTTGTGAAAATGCTAAATCCGGTGAAATACTGTAAACAAATAAAACAATTAAAATGTAATAAATTTTTTTCATGATTTTATTAGTTAAGTTTAAAAAAAAATTTTAATTTACTGAAAAACTTCCTTCCTGTCCCGTCTGGATTTTTTCCTGAAGCAATATAAGCGCATTTAATAAATTATCCGGTCTGGGCGGACATCCTGCTACATATACATCAACAGGCAGAAACTGATCTATACCCTGTACCACAGAATATGTCCTGTACATTCCGCCGCTTGATGTGCAGGCTCCCATTGCAATGACCCATTTTGGATCAGGCATCTGGTCATAGATCTTTCTGACGACTTGAGCCATTTTGTAAGTAGTGGTTCCAGCAACAATCATAACGTCTGATTGTCTGGGAGAAAATCTGAATACTTCGCTCCCGAATCTTGAAATATCAAATCTCGGACCCGCAGCAGCCATCATTTCAATAGCGCAACAGGATATGCCCATAGGCATCGGCCATAAAGCATTTTTTCTTGACCATTTTATGAGATCATCTATTTTGGAAGTGATAAATCCGTCTTTGGATAGTTTATCTTCTAATCCCAATTTAAAGCTCCTTTTCTAATTACGTAGATATAACCTACGAGTAAAATTATAATAAATACGGAAACACTTATGAATGAATACATCATTTTTACCTGATCGAGTCCGATAAATGAAACCGCCCAGGGATATAAAAATACAACTTCTATATCAAATAATATAAAAAGAACTGCAACCATGTAAAACTTAACCGAGAATCTTTCGTGAGCTGTTCCAACCGGGTCGATTCCGCTTTCATACGTTGAAAGTTTTTCTTTGTTAGGTCTTGAAGGACCTAATAAAGATGAAAGGTTTACGTTTACTGCTGCAAACAATACTGAAATGATCAGTATTATGATTATTGGTATATATGACTCTAGCATTGGACAATATATAAGATTTTATAATAAAGATTAATGAAAAAATTTTCCGTATTAAAATAAAACAGTTCAAAATAATGATTTTAAATCTTCGGATACATAGCTTCGATTTCATCTTTATAAAGATCAGAAACAAATTTCCTTTTGATCTTCATTGTAGGAGTTAACTCACCATCTTCTATAGTAAATGGTTTTTTGATCAAAGTAAATCTTTTAATCCGTTCATGATGAGCGAGATCCTTCTGAAGTTCGTCAATGTCCTTTTGAATTACTCTTATGAGTTTTTTATCATTAAACATTTCATCAGGAGAATCAAAACTAATATTATTTTTTTCGGCTAATTTTTTTAGTTCCGTAATCTCAGGAACGATCAAAGCTGTTATAAACATTCGTTCATTTCCAATTATCATGATATTTTCTACATATTTCAAACCTGAAACAGATTCTTCAATCTGAGTCGGCGATACATATTTACCCCCTGATGTTTTCATCATAGCTTTTTTACGGTCGGTTATTTTCAGATATCCGTCACTGTCTAATTCTCCTATATCTCCGGTGTGAAGCCATCCGTCTTTAATCATTTCAGAAGTGTTAGTTTCGTCTTTGTAGTAACCTTCCATTACAAGATCACCTTTTACAAGAATTTCATTATCATCAGCAATTTTTACGGTTACACCGTTCAGAGGTGGTCCTACGGTCCCGTATTTATTCTTCTGCGGAGGGTTTACGGATATAACTGGTGATGTCTCAGTCAAACCGTATCCTTCCAGAACCTGTATCCCGATGTTGTCAAAAAAATTCCCTACAGTTGAATTGAGTGCACCTCCCCCGGAAATAAAGTGTCTTACTCTGCTTCCTGTTTTCATCCTGATTTTTTTATATACAAGTAAATCAGCAATTTTATATCGGATATTATTTTTTGACAGGTTATTTCCGTTTGCAATTTCCACAGCCCAGAGGAAAAGTTTTTTCCTGATTCCCGGCTCCATGTCTTCACCGCTGTTCTGCAGTTTATAATATATCTTATCAAGCAATCTTGGCACCGTAATTACGATCGTAGGTTTAGCTTCAGGTAATTGTGCTGCTATGGTTTCAATATTCTGTGCATAATATATTTTTGCACCGCAGAACAAGGCAAGATAGTAACCTGCTGTTCTTTCATATGCATGAGAATAAGGGAGGTAAGAAAGAAATGTATCGTCTTCATTTATAGTCAGGACTTTCTGACAAGCTTCCACATTGGAATAAAAATTTTTATGCGTGAGCATTACGCCTTTCGGAATTCCGGTTGTACCGGAAGTATATATGATAGTTATCAGATCCTCTTCACCAATCCTGTCTGAAAGTTCATTCAGGTAATCAATTATTTCTTTGTCTGATACATCAGGATCGTCAACGCATATTTCAGAGAACAAATTATCATAACCAGAATTTTTCATATGACTGACATCTTTATATGGTATTACTTTTTTCAGTCCCGGTAAATTTTTCCTGATCGAATTTACTTTATCAAGCTGAAATGAGTTTGAGATAAAGCAAATTCCTGAGCCGGAATTCTCAAGTATATATTCCACCTGAGCAGGTGATAATGACGTGTAAATTGGAATTGATATAAGTTTCAGGAACATACACGCAAAATCAGTGATTACCCATTCAGTACAGTTATCAGATATGATCGCAATTTTATCGTTTTCTTTGAACCCGTTTTTTTCAAGATATTTTATTAAAAAATAAATTTTTCGTAATAACTGTCCGCTATTCATGTTCCAATAGGAATCATTCTCTTTCGTATAGAAAATTTCCTTATCTGATCCTCTTTTGAGATGATTTTCAATTAATAACTTTGTTAATGTCTTTTTCATTTATTATAATTTTTTACAAATTTAATAATTTTTATTAATATATACTTGATTGTTTTATACCAAAATACTAATTTGACTTCAAAATAAATCAGTAATTATTCATATTTTGAAAGGGAAATTAATGAAAAGAACTCTATACACTTTTATCATTTTATCGGTCATTACACTATGTTCCATGTCTTCAGCGGATAATGTGAATGCTCAGACAAAAACAACTTATACTTATACAAAACCTTCTTGGACAATCTCTATTGGTCCTGTATGGAATCTTGCCACAAATGATTCTTACGGAAGAGCAAACTACACCTTCCAGGAGCAGGTTCTAAAAGATAATTACGGAATGAGATGGGGTTGGGGTGGATATTTAGTTGGAAAATACAGTCCCGGAAAAACCAAAGTTGACAGAATATTCCTTGGTGTTGATTATAAAGGAATGACCAATTCTGATTTTGACGGTGGTAACGAAGGAGCAAATGAAACTCAATTCAATATTGTAACAATTGATGCCGGATATGAATATTTGTTCTATGGAACCAATTTTTTCAGAAGCTATTACGGGGCGGGTTTAACAGGTAATTTTATTTCCGGGGAATATACTCCTGCTGCAAATAACACAAGCCTGACAAATGTTGCAAAAAGTTTTGATTCACAGTTCAGATTCGGTATGGAATTGAAAGCCGGTCTTGAATTCATTTTCAGCAGTTCAAAAAGGAATCTGGGTCTTAATGTCGGAGCAAAATACAATTTAATGAATCTATTTACTGATGATAATGCCCTGCCTACAGAAGGTCAGACAACGAATCTGAATCTTAATGACGGTGACGGGACAGGTGGTCCGGGATTTAAAAGATATTTGGGAATGCTAAGTATTGATATTGGTATCTCAATTTATCCTGACGTAAAAAAAGTTGCAAGAACTTATTAATTTCAACTAACCCAAATTAATATATAAGTATATTCTACGCTTTTATAATTTATATTTCAGACAATTAACATACTCAGTAAATTTCGATTCTTTAATGCAGTAATTATTATTATGATTACTGCATTATTTATTTCCTCTTGTGAAGAAAACAATGATGCTGTCATAGACACATCGATCTCAGCACCCATAATGCTGGATCCCTACATTTCAAGCGACACGGTATATACTAATTCCGCAAATCCTGTTATAAATTTTAATACATCGGTCTCAGTGAATATTAACGGCGGATCGTCAATAAAGAGTGTTAAATGCACAGTCAAGGATCCTGACAGAAACATTGTCGGACAGTATGATCTTCTTGATAATGGTGTAAGCCCTGACTCTGTTGCAAATGACGGCGTGTATTCAGCTGCGATAAACGTAACGGGGATCAATTGTTTACTCGTGGGAACTTACGGACTCGAGTATGTCGCAGAAAATAATTCGGGATTATTCAGTAATCTGCTGACGGATGACATTAAAGTTGTAAATTCTGCCCCGGCTCCTCCGGTCATAATTTCAACAAATCTGCCGGACAGTGTAGTAAGACCTTTGCCGGGTGATTCCGCTTTACTTACAATTACAGTTGACGTAAGTGATCCGGATGGTCTCTGTGATCTGAGGGATGTAAGTTTTGTAACTGTAAGACCTAACGGAGTGACATTCCCTCCGATCCCGATGTTCAATATTGGCAATGGTCAGTTTGTTTTTGCAAACTATGTAAGTTACAGCACCGACCCGACATCATACGGATATTTTAAATATACATTCACGGCAAGAGACAGGTCAAATCTTGTGAGCGCACCGGTTACGGATAGTATAAAATTTGTAAGTCCATTTTAATTTATGAGAAATATATTGTCAATAAAAATATTAATAGTTTCTGTTATACTTCTGATCTCAGATCTTTCTCCGGCTCAGAATATTTTTAAAGCTGAAGATTTTAGTTTATCATTATTTAAAAAGCTGAATAATTTCAGCAGTAATACAAACAGTTACAGAAACGGTCCGAACTCAGTAAGCTCGACAACAGTGACTCCCGTAAATGTAAGCACCGTCATAAGTAATTTTATAACGGATATTATTCTAAACGGTGATACCGTTTGGTTTGCAACCGGTAACGGGATCATGAGAACAGTAAATCATTTTAACTCTTTTCAGTCATTCGAGGGTATTGCTCCTTTTGGTAATGATGATATTTCAGGATTTAATTTAAACAGGGATATCATAGCGGCTGCTACAGCAATTGGCCAGGAAATAAACGGTGAGTCGGTTCCAACCGGTACCGGTATAAAAGTATCAACAGATAACGGACTTAACTGGAATGCATATCCGCAGCCTGTAGACGGCCGTGGAGATTCTACCGTAGTTTACGGATCCAATACTCTGTATGCTTTACCTGTCGTGGTCACTCAGCAGAATCTTGCTTATGACATTGCGATTACAAAAACACAGAACGATCCTTCGAACTATACTATCTGGATCTGCTCATTTGCAGGAGGTCTCAGAAAATCAACTGATTACGGGAACACTTGGACAAGAGTGGTTTTGCCGCCTGATGATCTTGACAGTATTAATGTTAATGTTACCGGTTATACATTTCAGTTAAATCCAAGAGATAATTTAAATCAAAGAGTGTTCTCAGTTACTTCACCAAATGATTCGACTTTATATGTAGGTACTGCAAACGGTATCAATAAATCTACAAGCTGGGGTGTGAACTGGAGAAAATACAATTTTCAAAATACAGATTCTTTAGGGACAGGAAACGGTATCTCAGGAAATTTTGTGGTGAATCTTGATGTGCAGAAATATAACGGTAATGAAATAATCTGGGGTGCAACAAGGCAGGCTGAAAGTGTCGCTGAATACAATGCTTTGAGTTACACTTCCAATGGCGGCAGTAACTGGCGCAGTACTCTTGATAATTTTAAATCAAACGGAATGTCTTTCAAGGATTCAATAGTTTACGGATTTACAGATCAGGGATTATGGAGAAGTAATTTCGGAATTTTCAACTGGGCAAAGGCAGGCGTGATCTATGATGAAAGAACTAAGGATCAGCTCAGGACTTCTTTGTTCTATTCAGGTAATAATGTGTTTGATACACTTTATTTCGGCAGCGCAGACGGTATGGTCAGTACTATAGAATACGGACAGCCCTGGATAGGTCAATGGTTAATATACAGAGAAATTACTGATATAGATCTTTCATCGGATATAAAAACTTATGCAGCGCCTAATCCTTTTTCACCGGATGATGAGGTCACAAGAATTTATTACAAGACAACAAAGTCTCCCGCAAAGATCACTATCAACATATATGATTTTGGTATGAATCCGGTCAGGACGGTTATTCAGAATGCCACAAGAAGCGGAACAGACGTTCTCTTTACATCATGGGACGGACTCAATGATAATGGCTTTCAGCCGGCTAACGGAGTTTATTTTTACAGAGTAGAATTTGATGATGATGATCCTGTCTGGGGAAAAATAATTTTACTTCAATAATTTCTTCTGTCTAAAAATAAGCGGATATGAATTTAAAAATTATTTGGTATTTTTCATAACACGCTGAGATGGAAAAGGAAAAAATGCTTTTAAACAGAAATCACAAAATTCGGATTTGAAAAAATTTCTTATAACAATTTTATTCTTTACAGGTTTGCTTGGTACCGGTTTTGCACAGGTCGGAAGTTTTGCAGGTGCATTCTCCAGACTGGGTTTCAGTGCACGGGGAATGGCTATGAGTAATGCCATGGTTTCGGATGTTTATGGTGACATAAATGGTATCTATAATCCTGCTCTGGCAACTTTTCAGGAAGAAGGTCTTGTAAATTTAGGTTATTCATTTTTAAGTCTTGACAGAAAATTAAATTTTCTCGGATTCACAAAGAAAATCAAACTTCCGCAGCAGGAATCTGGTGGCGCCGGTATTACCGTCGCATGGATCAATGCAGGCGTTACAGACATTGACGGAAGAGATAACGGAACCAGACAGATCGGTACATTCTCAACCTTTGAAAATTTATTTTATCTCGGTACAGCTTTTATCATTAATGAAAAAATTTCAGCCGGAGTAGGTTTTAAATTATACTATGCAAGTCTTTTTGAAGATATAACGGCAACTTCTTTTGCTCTGGATTTTGGAGGAGTATATAAAGCAAGCGATAAACTTGCATTCGGTATTGCGCTGAAAGATCTCGGAGCTAAATATGAATGGCAGACTTCGGATCTATACGGAAATCTTGGAAATTCAACTTCTGACAAGTTTCCTTTTTTACTTGATATAGGAGGAACATATCTGCTTCCGGACAATCTCGGAATAGCTTCACTTGTTTTGAGGGAGGTGTTTAATCCCGAACCTGCATCGACAAAAGCAAACGACACCATTTCTTCACCTGATGTAAATAATAATACATTGTTAAGATTTGGTTTTGAAATTAATGTGGTAAGTCAGGTAAAATTCAGAGCAGGTCTTGACAGGATAGATTTTGCGTCAGATGATTTTACGGGAAATCTTGAACCTTCTTTTGGTCTTGGATTGAATAAGAACCTGTCTGAAAATATTAATCTCGGAATAGATTATTCTTTTCAATTAGAACCTTTTACACATGATCCTGTTCAGAACCTCGGAATAGTATTTAAATTTAAATAAAATGAATTTTAAGAATAAAATAATAACATTAATAATTTTTGCATCAGGCTTGTTATCAGCTGATTCATATTCCCAGAATGACGGTTCGGGAAACACCGGATTGTCATTTCTCAAATTAGGCGTCAGTGCAAAAGCCATAGCCATGGGAGACGCATTCTCTTCTGTTGCGGAAGACGCTACTGCCTACATTTATAATCCGGCAAGACTTAATTTCGGAGTAAAGAGTAATGTCATTTTAATGCATAACGGAACTTCACAGGACCTTTACACTGATTATATTGCGGTAAAATTTCCTCTGGGTGAAGATGTATCCATGGGAATCGGATTCTTTACAACGAGTGTGTCGGATATTGAGATCAGACAGATCCCCGGAGCATCTATCGGAACTTTTGATTCCAGAAATCTTTCCACGGGATTGTCTTTCGGCTACAAAGTTACACCAAATTTATCTCTTGGCGTGACAGGAAAATATCTTTATGAAAAGATATATGTAGATGAAGCAAACGGGTTGGCATTTGATTTTGGTTCGAATTATGTAAAAGATAATCTGAGCATATCGCTTGTCTTTGCAAATATAGGATCAATGGATGATCTTAAAAATGCCGCTTCAACGCTTCCATCTCTTGTCAGATTAGGCGGAAGTTATAAAGGAAAAAAAGATCAGTTCAGTTATGACATTGCACTTGAAGGATTTACTGTTCTTGACGGAGGTACTTTTCATGTAAACACCGGAGGTGAGCTCGGTTACAAAGACTTTGCATTTCTCAGATTAGGATATCAGACTTCTTACGAGAACAAAGGCTTTACAACAGGTGTGGGCTTTAAATACAAAGCGGTTTATCTCGATTATGCATTCGTACCTTTTAACAATAATTTCGGAACCGGTAATTCGATCTCCCTGGGGATAAATTTCTGATAATATTTTATCTGAAATTATGTCAGACCAATTCTTTAAACTGGAAAATTATTTAAACAACGGGAAAAATTTTTATAAAATATTTTTTTTTCTCGTTGTTTTTTTATGCGCGGTAAAACTGCCTTCAATACTTACATCAGACATACAGCCCTGGGATGAGGGAATGTATGCCACAAGAGTCCTGTCTGTTCATACAAACGGAGATATTATTGAACAAAGCAGACATTCTGTCGGGGGATTTTACTCAGCATCCCATCCACCTCTGTTAATATGGATCGGTTATCTTGTCACTCTCATCACAGGTGTAAATTCAGTCTCTCTTAAATTGATAATTTTTGTTTTTTCACTTCTTTGTGTACTGCTGATCATGCTCATCGGTCGAAATTTGTTTACAGCTTCTGTGGGTTTTTATGCTTCTCTTGTTTTTTGCGGTAATATAATATTTGCCGTTTTTTCCCAGAGGTTTCAGTTTGATTATCCTTACACATTTTTTATTCTTCTTTCATTCTATTTCATTTTTAAATTCAATGATAGGAAGGAATACAGATATCTCATATTCAGCGGGATCTCTTTTGGAATGTGCCTTATGGTAAAAATACTTGTCGGATTTTACATACCTCTTGTTTTATTCATAAGTTATTTCCTGATAAAAGATAAGGTCAGTTACGGATTCAAGGATCTTATGATCCTTACATCCATAGGAATTGTAATTGCTTTGCCATGGCATTTGTATATGATATTGAATTTTGGAAATTCATTTATTGATTATTTTTTGAAATTTCATATCTATCAGAGAATTGTGGAAGGAGTGGAATTCAATGAAAAAAGTTCCGGCGTTTTATATCACATTAATTATCTGTTCTCAATTATTCCATACAGCATCCTAATGTTTCCAGGTATAATTTATGATCTTAAAAATTATAAAGATCTGGACTGGAAAAAAATATTTCTTCTTGTATGGTTTATTTCAGGCCTGGTTATTATTACTCTTTTGAAAACCAAACTCGAAGTATATGTGCTGATGATACTTGTGCCGGGATGTTTTCTGATCCCATTGTATATAAGGCAGATTTCCGGAAAAAATATTTTTCACAATACTATACTGCTCTTCTTTACTTTTCTGAATATATTCTGGTACTTATCCGAATCATACAGACCTCAGATAAAGGATTTTATATTCAGGGAAAATATTCTTATTGATGGTTTAATGGTCGTATCATTTTTACTTGTTTTGCTTTATACCGGCAGGTATTTAGCAAATAAAATTGAACTAAAAAAAAGCTACTATATTTTTATATTGGTATTCTTTTTCACGGTAAATATATATTACTTGTTTTTTGTGCCTCACTGGGTAAATATTTTCAAACTTTCGGAGATCAGTAATTACATAAAGGAAAACCCTTTAGAAGATGTTGTTTATATCGGATCTAATTACAGGCACAACCCCCAGTTCAGTTTTTATTTTAAAGGTCTGAATCTTAACTGGGAAAATCCTGAATACAATTATGTTATGTTTGACACAAAAAAGGATAATGATATTCTTAGTTCACTGGACGGAATGACAGGCAGGGATTATTATTTAATACTCGAAAAAGATTATATAAACAGGGCTGTGTATCCGCCTTCGGATTCAATAGTTCCGGGAAATATGAAACTCATCCTCAAAAACGGCGGATATGAATTATACGGGAAATAAATTATGATAAATGCAGTCAGAGTAGCAAACATTGAGAAGGATCTTGAATGGAAAGAATTTCTGAGAAATCAGTATAATCTTTTCTTTGATTTTAATTTCAATTCTTACAATGATCTTTTTGATAAGAATATTAATTGGCATCATCTGAAATTCCGGGAGTCTGAGACAAATAAGATCCTTGCAGTTATGATAGGATGCGAAAAATATTCAGACGGCATAAATTCATTTGTTTCCTGTGACGGTGTAAGTAACGGAGGATTCTTATGGAAGAAAAATACAGATCTCCTGAATTATTTTGAAATAATAAAAAGCTTTAAGCTCTATCTCAGAGAAAATAATTTTTCACATTGTCTGCTGAAAAATCCTCCTTTCTTATACAACTTTGACAGAAATGAGGAAACAGAATACGCCTTGCTGAAATCCGGATTCAAAGCAAATTCCATTTCCATTACCAATATTATAGATCTTAAAGAATTCGAATTTAAAAAAATATCAGGACCCAAAAAGCGATCTATAAATAAGTCGGATAAAAATATTAAGGTTGAGATTATTAATGATAAACTGGACGAAAAAGAATTCAGGAATTATTACAGTATTTTATTTGAAAACAGAAAACTGAAAAATGTAACACCAACTCATACCTGCGAAGAGCTTTTTTATCTGATAAATAAACTGAATAAGGATATAATATTTTTTGTCGCTTATACTGACTCAATACCCGCCGCTATCTGTGTGCTTTTCAGAATAAACAGAGAGATCATTCTGAATTTCTATCTTGCAGGTGATGAGAAATTTAAAATGAAAAGGGTTTCCGAGATACTTTTGTTTAAATCGATCGAATGGTCAAAGGAAAATGGATATAAATATTATGATATCGGGACATCGGATGCAAACGGTGTACTGATAGAAGGTCTTTTTGGATTTAAGAAAAAATTCCTTGCCGACGGATTTCTCAGAAAAACATTTGAAATAAATTTGCTAATCTAAATGAAATACCATTGAAAATAAAAAACAAAAGAATACTGCTGACTGGCGGAGCCGGATTTATAGGAAGTACACTGGCTGAAAAACTGATTAAAGAAAATGAGATACTTGTATATGATAATTTTGCAAGAGATTCCATCAGCAATAAAAAGATCAACTCAAAAAATCTCAGGATAATAAAAGATGACATTCTTAATCTTGATTCTCTGAGAAATGCCTGCGAGGATTTTAAACCGCAGATAGTGGTGCATATGGCTGCAATAGCCGGAATAGATACAGTGATCATTAATCCCGTGAGAACGCTTGATGTTAACATTAACGGGACACTGAATCTTCTTAAAGCCCTTGAAAAATATTCCGGTAAACTGGAAAGAGTACTGGACTTTTCCACCAGCGAAGTGCTTGGTGCTTATGCCTATAAATCCACAGAAAAGTCTTCCACTAATTTTGCTCCGGTAGGTGAAGCAAGATGGACGTATTCGATAAGTAAAGTTGCAGGTGAACATATCCTTCACAGTTATTATAAACAATTCGGATATCCTGTCGTGACCATCAGACCTTTTAATATCTATGGTCCCGGACAAGTAGGTGAAGGAGCAATACAGATATTCATAAAGAATGTTGTGAGAAATAAGAATATTCAGATACACGGTGACGGTGATCAGATCCGCTCCTGGTGTTATATTGACGATATGATAAACGGTGTGGAACTTTGTCTGACAAATAAAAAAGCAATAGGAGAAGTTATAAACATCGGTAATCCGAAAGGTACAATTACCATATCTTCCCTTGCAGAAAAAATTGTAGCGCTGACAGGATCCAAATCTAAAATAGTTTATATACCAAAAAATTATGTGGATGTGGAGTTAAGAATTCCAAGCATTGAAAAAGCAAAAGAGCTTATAGGATTCTATCCGAAGGTCGATCTGAATGAAGGTATATTGAAAACATATGCTTGGTATAAGAAGAATCTGAAAAATTAATCTTAATGTTTTACTAAATGATAATAGATTCACATATACATATCGGAAAGTGGAGCAGCATATTTTTTAATTATGAATCTACAGTTGAGGATGCCGTTAAAGTAATGAGATCTTCCGGTGTCGATGCTGCTGTATGTATGCCTACTGACCTGACCGGTAACAGATCATTAATGGATAGGACGATTGATGATAAAAATTTCAAATTTTATTTTAATGCCTGGATAAATCCGGAGGACAAAGATCTTGATAAGTTCCTCGAAGATGATATTGAACGGATCTCACTTTTTAAAGTTCACCCGTCGATACAGAGAAAAAGGATAACTGATGAATCATATGATAAATATATGAAGATCGCCTCGGAGAACAAAAAGCCCGTTGTTGTGCATTGCGGCAGATGGCAGGAGATCGCAAGTTATAAATTTCCTCTTGAGCTTGTTGAAAAATATCCTGATCTGACACTTATACTTGCCCATCTGGGAGGAGATCAGCCTTCACTCTATCTTGAGTGCGCTGAAACCATAAAAAATGTTAAATATAGAAATGTGTATCTTGGGACCGAGTCAGTGAGAGAGTTTTATTTTGTCAATAAGGTCGTTAATAAAGTCGGAGCTGAAAAAATTATCTTTGGAAGCGATTACAATCTGGGTCTTCCCCTTACATACATTCCAATAGTTGATAGTCTTGATATCCCGGCTTCGGACAAAGATCTGATATTTTCAGGAAACATTCTGAGATTAATTAATAATTAAATATTTTCAGGTATTATAAATGATTCATTCCTGCTGCAGATAAGATCATTCACTTCAGTAACTGCATCAAGATTCAGCGGTCCGTAGATGTGAGGAAATTCAAATCCATGTTCATAAAGATCTTCTCTGATTATCTTACTTTCAACTTTAGATTCATCAATACTCAATAAGAGCAGATCCTTCTGCCCCCGGTAGAAACTGTTTGCGACTTCAATGATCATTTCTTTCGGCGAACAGTGGATGAATCCTTCAGTCTCCAGTGATACAGGTTCATAATATTTACAGCCTGATGCTTTAAGCCAGTTTGTTAAGTTTGTAATATGGTATATCATAAAGGTTATAATTTTTCGGATTAAGTTAATAAGAAAAATAAACAGATGAAAGAATCATTTCCCAAATTCATTTATTTAATGGATTGATCAAATTTTCTTTTATGTTTTATCTCTCAAAGTATTTAAATAATTTATACCTCAAATTATAAGATTGTCTAAAAAAATTCTGCACATAGCACCACAGAACTTTGCCGGAATGCCGCTTGACTTTGTAAAGATGCACAGAGCTGCCGGCGACATATCCAATCTTGTTACCATTTATAAAAACACACTTAACTTTGAAGAAGATATAACTCTTGGCTTTGAACTTCCACGGGGGAAGGGAGCTAAACTATGGCGGGATGCAAAGATAAGTAAATCCTCTAAACCTGAATTGAAATATATTAAACCAAAAAATATTCTGGAAAAGGTTTATTTTGATTTAAGGGATCTGAAAAACAAAAGTAAAATTGAATCTCTGATAAAAGATAAAGATCTTTATAACTTTGATATTTACCATTTTGACGGAGGCATGGATTTTTTCAGAGATCTTGGATTTGCAAAAGAACTAAAGCGGAGAGGTAAGAAAATTGTTTGCTGCTATTTTGGAAGTGATCTGAGGACGAGAGGCATTTTCCGGGAGCTGGATGAAATGAGTGACCTTAACCTTACAGTTGAATTTGATCATCTTACAATGCATGATAATATAAATTATCTGTACTTTCCATTTGATGTGTTCGGATATGAGATAAAAAAAAAGAATAATAAAAAAATAAAAATTATACATTCTCCGACCAACAGGCTTTTTAAGGGAACTGATAAGATAATTAAAGTTATAAGCGGGATAGAGTCAGAACGTCAGATAGAGTTTTTACTTCTTGAAAATATGGACAGAGATAAAGTTCTCGAAATTAAAAGCAGCTGTGATATCGCAATAGATCAGGTGGGGGGAGAACTTGGCGGTACGGGTTATGGAAAGAATTCACTCGAAAGCCTGTCGATGGGAATACCTACCTTTACGGAATTTTCTGCTGACTATCTTCACTTCATAAAGGATAATCCTTTTATACATTCTACGATTGATACTTTAAAAGAAAATATTATACAGCTTATCGATAATGAGATCCTTCGAAATGAAGTTTCTCTAAAAGGCAGACTCTGGGCAGAAAAATATCATTCATTCGGGGCGGTAAATGAGAAATTAACTGAATATTATAAATCAAGCTCTCTGATCTGATGAAACCCAAATCTTATGTATCGGAATTATTCAGACAGACCGTGATTTACGGACTGGGCATAATGCTCAATAAATCAGTCGGATTTATTCTCATACCTTTATATACAAAATATTTCCCTCCCGAGCAGATCGGATTGTTTACACTTGTGCAGTCTTTGTCATTGTTTTTTGGAGTAGTGTATATGTTTGGAATGGAGACTTCATTCATGAAATTTTTTATTGACGGTAAGAATGAAAGTGAAAAGGCTGAAGTCTATTCTTCCACTCTCATTTTTTTATCGGTCGTTTCGGCAGTGCTGTCATCAATCATATATATTAACTCAGGTAGCATAGCAGAATTATTCAGATTTTCTCCGGAAGATGAAAGTATGTTTCTTGTTCAGATCCTGAGTTTAATGATGCTTATAGATACTCTATACAGATTCCCGCTTCTTCTTTTCAGAGCTAAGCTTGAATCCAAAACTTATGCTTTGATAAATCTTTTTACTTTTTTTATAAACATAATCAGCAATGTTGTCTTCATAGTCATTTTGAAATATGGAGTCGAATCAATTTTCTACAGTTATATACTTTCTTCAGGTATAACTCTGTTTGCCGGACTTGTTCTCACAAAAGAATATCTGACGGTCAAAATTTCCACGGCAAAGATCAAAGAAATGCTCGGATTCGGAAGCAAGTTTATTTTTATAGGTTTCTTTGTATTGTTTATCGATGTATCAGACAGATTTTTTCTTAAATATTATTTTGATGAGTTTACAGTCGGTGTATATTCGGCCAATTACAGACTTGCTTCTGTCATGAGTTTTCTCATAGCTTCATTCAAATTTTCCTGGACACCATACTTCCTCAATCTGAAAACAAATCCGGAGAACAAAAAAATTATTTCATCGATATTCACTAATTTTATTCTGGCAGGATTGTCATTGTTTTTACTTTTCTCCCTGTTTACGGAACTTCTTGTAAAGATATCTTTTTTCGGGATAGAATTTCTTAATATCAGTTACTGGGAAGGATTGAAGATCATTCCATTAATTCTGCTGGCTTATTTTTTCTCAGGCGCATATTCAACGCTTAATGCAGCTCCGTTCTTTACTGACAATACCGGCGCAATATTCTTCATAACACTTTCCGGTGTGATCGTAAATGTGCTTTTCAATTTCCTGTTAATCCCGCTTTTGAATATAACGGGAGCCGCGCTTGCAACGCTTTTTACATATCTGATAATGTTTGTTATAGTTTATTATTATTCACAAAAAATCTACAGAGTGCATCATGATATCCGCAGGATAACGAAGATAGGTATTGTCACGGGTATATTTTTTATTGCGGGATATTACTTTGTAAACGAACTTGATATTCTTGCAGTATGGAAAATTTTATTGAATGCAATTCTGATGGGTGTATATGTTTTTGTGCTTAAGCTGATGAAATTACTGGATATCAGCAGATTAAAAATGCTTTGGAAGAATTAATTCTGAAAAACATTTATTTCATTTTCCCATAAAATCTGCCCAAAGCCTAATAGCAAATTTTGTTTTAAAAAACCAGCAGCTTGAACGCAGCAAACAATATAACAAACGCCAGTACGTTTTTAAGTATCCGGTAACTGGCAAATGAACTTCCCCAGACCGAACCTATAACTCCTCCCGTGAATGCTGCTGCTATCCACCACACAAAATCCTGACTGAAGTTAATGTTTTCAGATCCAAGTCCGATCAATCCCGAAACAGAATTAACAAAAATAAACAAAGCCGAAACTGTTGCTGTCTGTTTTACATTACCCCAGCCAAACATCAATATGATCGGACTCAGAATTATACCACCTCCTATGCCTATCATTCCTGAAAATAAACCCAGCACACCACCTGTTATTAATCCTGGTAAAAGATTTAATTCTCTCTCCGGAGTTTCCGAATATCTGCTGAATATTCCAGAAATGCGGAGCGCTGCAATTATAAGAAACAATCCGAGTATCCTGTTGTACCAGACAGGCTCAAGCGTAATTCCTGCTCCGATGAATGCCATAGGAACAGATGCTATTGCAAAAGGATAAAATAATTTCCATTTGAAAAACCCGTTTCTGTAAAACAGATAAAATGAAATTGCCGATACAAGAATGTTAAGTATAAGAGCCGAGCTTCTCATATAGATCGTATTGACACCGAGCAAACTCATGAGTGCAAGATAGCCGCTAGCACCGCCGTGTCCGACCGATGAGTAAAGCATAGCGACAATCAGTATTAAAGGAAGGATCTTCCATAGCTCAAATTCCACTGTTTCGATCTTTGATTTGAATTCCGAAAAGATACTATAATTAATTTTGAAAAGCAGTTTCCTTCCAAACTTTTAACTTTTAACTTTCAACTTTTAATTTTATTTTACCATAAATTATTAGGGTATGCAGTTAATCAGTTCATCATATTTCATTCCGCGCGAGGGGACGGATTTTGACAGCCTCTACAAGCGTGTCCGCATAATGCCTCTGTATTCCTTTCCGCACATCAAGGATATGAATATTCACATTGTCTCTCACAAAAAACGGTTCTTTGTACATATAGACTTTGACGCTTTCTATGCACAGGTGGAGCAGCGGGATAACATCAAGCTCAGGGGAAAGCCTGTATCCGTCGGCGGCACTGAGGGCGGAAAGGGGATAGTGATGACTGCTTCCTACGAAGCGCGTGCAATGGGAGTTGATACCGGAATGTCTGTGCTGGAGGCGAAGAGGATCTGTCCCGATCTTATCTCCGTTCCGTGCTACGGCCCGAAGTATGAAAGCATTATGCTGAATCTCCTGAGCGCGCTGAAGGATTATGTGCCCGATGACTGCATCGAACAGTACAGTATTGACGAATGTTTTGCGGATCTCTCGGGAGTAGTGAAGAACTTCTATGAAGCGACGAAAGTCTCGAATGCGATAAAAAGGAAGATCCTCGAACTGGAAAACCTCACTGCTTCCATGGGCATTTCATATAACAAGACCTTTGCAAAACTGGCAACCAAACTTCAAAAACCGAACGGACTTTCCGTAGTCACTCAGGAGAATAAAGAGAAGATCTATTCAATGCCCGCCAACAAACTCTGGGGCATAGGCAGGAGAATTGAAGTCCGGCTCCATACTCTCGGCATAAAGACCATTGGTGAACTCGCTGTCGCTAACGAGCGCATGCTGAAAAAAGAATTCGGCATCAACGGCGTGATCTTCCGCAAGCTTGCGCGCGGAGAAGACACTTCCGAAATTATCCGCAAGGAGAAAAAAGAAAAGTCACTCAATCATTATCATACAATGGCAAAGCCGATTTACAAAACCGAAGAAGTAAGGAAAGAGATCAGAAGGATAGGTGAGTATATTTGCCGGAAGCTCCGCTCCAAAGAACTCACAGCAGGGTGTATGCATCTTTCAATAAGGTTTGAGAATCTGACATACACATCGCATCTTGTGAAACTCCCCGAGTTTACAAATGATGACAGGGAAATGTTCAATGCTGCGGCTGAGATATACAACCGAAAACTTCATAAGCCGCGTGAAGAAATGAAAGCCCGTCAGTTTGGAATGGGTGTATATGATCTTCACACTGACATGCGCGAACATAATCTGAATCTTTTCGAGAAGAAAGTTTTCCTGCCGTATTATGCTCTCGATAAAATAAAAACCAAATACGGAGAGGGGATAATCAGAGTGGGTCTGGAGTCATGAGGTCTATAAGTAATCAGCGAAATCAGAGATTAGTCGTGAATCTCTTCAACTTTCACCTTTCTCAGAAATTCCGCCAGATCGTCATCATCATCCGCGCCGTAGGCATCAATGAGAATACCTTTAACTCCGTTGGAAGCTTTTACTCCGTAAAGAACTGATGAATCATCAGGACTTGAGTCACCTTCAAATCTGTAAACTCTTTCGATAGTAAGTTCTTCCGGCTGAAATGCTTCGTTGGTTTGTTTTGAGAGCATCCCGCCATCGATCATTTCAAAGTCATTCACGTATCCCTTTTCTCTAAGTTTAGGGATCATCTGTGAAAGTGTGGTCATGTAGTTTTTGTCTGACATAGTAAGTAGGTTAATTATGTTTAATAATTAGTAAATTAGTTAACTGGTTCAATTGCATTGCTCAAATTCTTAGATCAGTTGCGGAATAGCGGCAGAGAAAATTCAAATAATTCGCCTGTCATAATGCCGCATTTAATTGCCGGATCATTTTCCATTATCTCCCGAGCTTCTTCCATTGTATCAACTTCAAGTATAGCAATACCGAAATCTCTATCTGTCATAGGTTCATGGACGGTTCTTCCGGCGAGAAACAGAATTTTCCGGGCAAGAAGATCTTTCAGATAACTGAAATGTATGCTGACGGTCTCAATATCTTTCTTCGTCCAGTCTTCGCTTCTGAACAATCTGGGGACAAGACTTAATTTGTAACAAAAGTGTTTTGCCATAACTTAAATATTCTTTTAGTTAATTTTTAAACATTAATAATTATTGTTTAAAAATTGATTTACCACCGGGATACAAATTCATTAAGAAAACCGATTAAATTATTTCCGGATACTGTGAATAATGCTCTCCAAATCCTCTTGTGACGGAGTATCCTGAATCAGTCTTGCGCTTGCTCCAAATGTTAAATAACTCCACATCCACGTAATCAGGATCGAGATCTTGTTTTTAAAACCGACCTGATAAAAAAGATGAAGTCCAAGCCACATCAGCCAGCCGATAAACCCTGTAAACTTGATTCCGAAAATATCAGCAACGGCATCTTTTCTTCCAATGGTAGCCATGCTTCCTTTGTCTTTATACTTAAAGGCTTTTAGCTCCTTTCCTCTGATCAGATCCATAATGGCAGAAGCAGCGTATCTTCCCTCCTGCATTGCAACTGCCGAGACTCCCGGCAATGTTTTGCCGTCCTCGTCCCTGAAATTTACTGAATCACCTATAGCAAACACTTCGGGATACTCATCAAACGAACAGTGTCTGTTTACAATCAATCTTTTCTGTCTGTCTTCAGGAAGTCCGAAAGTATTGTTAAGGTTTACAGCTTCTACGCCAGCCGCCCAGATAATTATATTAGCGGTAAGAGTCTTCTCACCTTCGGAAGTTTTCAAAAAGACTTTATTGTCTTCAATATTCATGACTCTTGAATTCAGCATTACTTTTACGTTTCTCTTTTCAAGCCGTTTTTTTGCATATACGGACAGCTCCCGGTTAAAAGCCGGGATCAGATCTGCGCCGCCTTCAATAAGAATAATTTCCGATTTTCTGGTATCAATATTTCTGAAATCATCATTGATTATACTGTTAGAGAGCTCTGCTAACGAACCCGCAAGTTCAACTCCGGTCGGTCCGCCTCCTATAATAATATATTTCATAAGATCCTTTGCAGTGTCCGGATGATTTTCAGCTTCTTCAAAAGATTTCAGTATTTTATTTCTTATCATGAGCGCATCGAAAAGAGTTTTCAAACCAAGGGTGTATTTCATCCAGTCATTATGACCGAAGTAACCGGTCTTAGCACCGGCTGCAAGTATGAGATAATCATAAGAGATCCTTTTATCATCAAGAATTATCTGCTTATTCTCCTTGTCGATCCCTGTTACAGTATCCATCAGAACGGTGACATTCTTTTTTTTATGCATCAGCGATCTTATGGGAATTGCAATGTCGGCGGGACTCAAAACAGCGCTTGCCACCTGATAAAGGAGCGGCTGAAATAAATGATGATTGGATCTGTCAATCAATGTGATCCTGACGGATTTATCTTTAGCCAGTTTTTTAACTGCCTGCAATCCGCCAAATCCGGCGCCTATGATCACTACATGTTTTGGTTCGTTCATTTTCTTTTTTTACAGATATAATTTATATAATATTTTTTAAAACTTAAATTTAAATACTCTCCGAATCCGGGGTAAAGAAAATTTGGATTTATAACTACACTTATTATTCATAATTTTGCGTAACAAAAAATTTAAACTTATGCTATCATGTCAGCTAAAATCGGAATAGGAATTATACATGGAATGGGTACTCAGAATAAGAATTTTGCCAATACTCTCATTAACGATCTTAAGAGCTATTACGGAGAAAAAAATGACACGAAAGATCTTTATTTCAGATCAGTATTCTGGGCTGATATTCTTCAAAAATCTGAAAATGCTTTATGGAAAAATCTGAAAATGGATGATCTGAGTTTTGATAAACTCAGACACTTTGTCGTACATTATCTCGCTGATACAATTGCTTATCAGAAAATGTATGAAGAAAAAAAGGCTGAATCCAAAAATGACAGAACGGTTTATTTCAGAATTCAGGAAAGAATATCAGAAGCTTTAAAGGATATTGATGAAAATACTGAACCGGACGCACCTCTGGTACTAATAGGTCATTCTCTCGGTACTGTCATGCTTCTCAACTATATTTACGATTCACAGAAATCTCCCGCCCAAAAGAAGACAATATACTGGAATGGTAAGACCGAAACAGGAAATCTTGCAGGTCTTATTCTGTGCGGCAGTCCGTTTGCTCTATGGACTTTAAGAAAGGAAGGTTTCGGTGAAGCTATTAATTTTCCGGGTGAAAAAGTCAAAGGAAATCTGAAGACTATCTCAAAGTGGGTCAATTTTTATGACAAGGATGATGTACTGGGATTTCCGATAAAAAATATCAACAGTTCATATAAAAAAAATAAACAGCTTATAGACATACCGGTCGAAGTGGATAACCCTGTTCTTGGCTGGACACCATTAAGTCATGATGATTATTTCCGGACCATCAGTATTATAAAAAGTATATCTGGATTTCTTCAAAATGTAAGAAATAAAATTAACTGAAGTAATCATTGAACAAAATGTTTTCGTTATCTTTTTAATTAACTAATTAACCTATCAACTAATTAACCTACCAACAAACAAATGGATAAAAGTTTTATAACCACTGCTTTCGATTTCGAAGGTTGCAGGATCACAAAAAATCTTGGAATAGTAAGAGGCATTATTGTAAGATCCAGAAACATATTCGCAAATATCGGTGCAGGATTTCAAACTCTTGTCGGAGGAGATATTACTCTATACACAGAGCTTTGTGAGAAGACAAGAGCAGATGCTTTCGAACAGATGGTGCAGCATGCAGAAGAAATTGGAGCTAATGCAATTATTGGAATGCGATATGATGCAAATGAAGTTACCGCGGGAGTGACTGAAGTGCTTGCATATGGCACGGCGGTTGTGATTGAAAGGAATTCATAATTTTACAAATATTATGAATTTGATAACCAGATGCCAGTCTGATCCGGAAAGATCAATATAATAAATTCTTTACCGAATGCAGAAATACCTGGCCGGTTTTTTATTGAAAGTTTAAAAGAAAGTCTGCAATGAAAAATTTCCTGATTGTAATACAGATAATTACCGGAAACTCATACTTGTCTGTCTGCAAAAATTTCAACTTACCGCACGGCAGGAAAGCTCTGACGTTCGTTACGGACAGGAAATTTTTGCTTCTGAACCGGATTTTAAAAAGTAATTAATTTTAAGAAATATTCCGGGCGGCACGGGGAAGTTTTTATGAAAATCATTTTTTCATAAATTTCATTTTTAAAAAATAATGTATATATTGCACGCATATTAAACGGCAGGTTATTTGTTACCTGTCATTGCCGATAAAAAATTTAAAAGACATACAGAACTAACATGAAATTCACTTTCACATTTACATTTTTCTTTTTTAGCTTTAGCTTTTTTAGCCAAAGAGGGGCTTTGTATATGTGAATTTAATACACATAAGATTTATTTAAAGCCTCTGAAATTCAGGGGCTTTTTTTTTGGACTAAACTCAATTTTAACTCAATTTAATAAATTATGAAAGTAGCAATTCAGGGAATAAGAGGAGCTTTTCACGAAATAGCAGCCAGACAATATTTTGATGAAGAAATTGAAACTATTAACTGCACTAAATTCAGTCAGCTATTTGAAATTGTAAGATCCGGAAAAGCTGAATACGGAGTTGTTGCAATTGAGAATACTCTTGCAGGAAGCATACTTGAAAATTACAGTTTGCTCAAAGATTCAAAATTAAAAATAACAGGAGAGATCAGTTTATACATTTCGCAAAATCTAATGGCATTGCCCGGAACAAAGACCGGAAACATTACTGAGGTCTATTCGCATCCGATGGCGATCCTTCAGTCCAACGATTTTTTCAGCGCATATCCGGATATAAAACTGATTGAGTGGTCGGATACAGCTTCCAGCGCCAGGAAAATAGCTGAAGAAAATCTTTTGAATACCGGCGCTATTGCAAGCGAATATGCCGCTAAATTGTATGGACTTGAAATACTTGCCCATGAAATAGAAACCAACAAAAATAACTATACGCGCTTTATTATCATTCATAAAAAATCTCAGGACCTGCCTGAAAATAACAAGGCGTCTGTTTGTTTTGAACTTGACCACAGTCCCGGTTCTCTTACGGATGTTTTAAATGTTCTCAGGGATCACGGCATTAATCTGACAAAAATACAATCATTGCCGGTCATAGGAAGTCCATACAAATATTATTTTCATGCTGACCTTGAATGGAAAGACCGTTCGAAATATGATCTTGCTTTGAACAAAATAATTAAGACAGTTTCAAATCTGTCAATGCTTGGTGAATACAAAAGGGATGAAATGTTTAATCACGAAGCTTTTGAATAATAAAAACCATTAAAAATATTTTAAAAATAAAAAACAAACTATGAACATTAACTTAACTATTGAGTCTCTTGAAAGCTGGGGCGGTAATACCGGAAGACCCTTGATCATCTCCGGTCCATGCAGCGCTGAAACGGAAGAGCAGATGCTTTCAACCGCAAGACAATTAAAAACACATGGGATAGGAATATTCAGAGCGGGTATCTGGAAACCAAGAACGCGTCCGAACCAGTTTGAAGGCGTTGGATCAATCGGATTGAAATGGCTGCGTCAGGTCAAAAATGAAACAGGAATGATGACTGCCGTCGAAGTAGCAAATGTAAAACACGTATATGAGGCTCTGAAAATGGGAGTCGATATTTTATGGATAGGAGCAAGAACATCGGCAAATCCATTCTCCATACAGGAAATCGCAGACTCACTTGAAGGTGTGGACATTCCTGTACTGGTCAAGAATCCTGTCAATCCGGATCTTGATCTGTGGATCGGCGCGATAGAGAGAATAGCCGGTGCGGGAATTACAAAACTTGCGGCTATACACAGAGGTTTCTCATCTTCGGAAAAAACCATTTACAGAAATGCGCCTAAATGGGAACTGGTCATTGAGCTGAGGCAAAGATTAATAAACATTCCGGTTATTTGTGATCCAAGCCACATAGCGGGAAGAGCTGATCTTGTATGCAGCGTGTCACAGCAGGCAATGGATCTCGGACATGACGGATTGATGATCGAATCTCATCCGGAACCGGTCAAAGCTCTTAGTGACAGCAAACAACAGTTAACTCCGGATGAAACAGCAGCATTGATTAAAAATCTTATCATACGATCTGGCAGAACTGACAATGCAAAATACACTGCTTTGCTTATGGAGCTGCGTTCGAAAATTGATTCTCTTGATGATAAGATACTTTCTGTAATACAGAAGAGGATGGATATTGTAAAGGAAATCGGTATAACAAAAAAAATGAATAATGTGCAGATACTTCAGACCGACCGTTGGACAGAGATCCTTGAAACAGCTAAAGAAAAAGGAAGTTCAAAAGGACTCAGTAATGAATTTATTGAAAAATTATTCAATGCAATGCATCAGGAGTCTATATCTGTTCAAACCGAAATATTAAATTCAGTAATGGACTAATGGAAAAATTAAATTGTATATCAGAAAATAAAAATATCCTTTCTATACAAAGTGAGATAGGTAATTCAAAAATAATAGTTGGGGAATCTCTTTCCAGTGTTTCGGAATATTTACCTGCGGGAAAAAAGACAGTTATAATAACTGACAGCACTGTTAAAGATCTTTACGGTCAGACTTTTCCGGAAGCTTGTTTGACAATTGAAATTCCGCAGGGTGAGAACAATAAAGTTTTACATACCCTGGATCTTGTTTTTGAAAAAATGACTGAAGCTGAAATTGACAGAACATCATTCATTCTTGGGATTGGAGGCGGCATAGTCTGTGATGTTGCAGGGTTTGCTGCATCGGTCTATATGAGAGGAATTGAATTTGGCTTTGTTTCAACTACTCTTCTCAGTCAGGTAGATGCAAGTACCGGAGGAAAGAACGGAGTAAACTTTAACGGATACAAGAACATGATAGGCACTTTTAATTTACCTGAGTTTGTAATATGTGATCAGGAGTTGCTTAAGACATTGCCCCGGCATGAATTGATAAGCGGCATGGCGGAAGTTGTAAAGCACGGTGCAATTGCTGATCCGGGTTTTTTCAGATTTATAGAAGAGAACGCACATAACGTTCTTATGTATGATATTGAAGTGCTTGAAAAAATTGTTTACGAGTCAGTAGTAATTAAATCCGGAATAGTAAAAAAGGATGTAAAAGAAAACGGAGTCCGCAAAATTTTAAACTTCGGACATACGATAGGGCATGCAGTAGAAAAGTTTACCGGAATGCAGCACGGAATGGCAATCAGCACAGGAATGACATTAGCTGCGGAAATCTCTGCAGCCAGAGGACTTATAGAAAAGCAGGAAGCTGACAGGATACCGGCATTGCTGCAAAAACTCGGACTTCCGGTGAAATTACCGATCGGGCCGGAAATTCTTCTGGAAGCAATCAGAAGAGATAAAAAACGGGAAGGTGATCATATAAAATTTGTATTACTTGATAAAATAGGTTCTGCCTGTATTGAAAAAATTTCTCTTGAAGAATTAAAATCAATTTTAAATGATCTGTATTAGTATTTCCGAAAAAAGTAAAGACAAGTGCCTGGAAATTATCAGATCTGCTGAAATGGCTGAGATCCGGATCGACATGGCGGGATACGATGAGACTGATGTGCGTTATGTATTTTCAAATTCCGGGAAACCATTGATTGCAACCTGCAGACCTGAAATTGTAAAAGACTCTGAACGCAAGATTCTTCTCAAAGCTGCAATAGAAACAGGTGCTGAATATGTCGATATAGAAACTGATGCGGAAAATAATTTAAAACACGAAATTATCGGGTTTGCAAGATCACAGGGATGTAAGGTGATAGTGTCTTATCATAATTTTAAGAACACGCCTGATCCCGGTGAATTACATTCAATCATAAGATCGTGTTATGATTCAGGAGCTGATATTGCAAAGATCGCAACAACTGCTTTAAACACCCGGGATTGTGCAAGAATACTTTCTTTGTATGGGTATTATGATTCGCTGGTTGCACTGGCAATGGGCGAGGCAGGCAAGATCACAAGAGCGGCAAATATTTTTATGGGAAGTCCTTTTACATTTGCTGCAATATCAGATGAGCAGAAAACAGCGCCCGGACAGTTTACTGTCTGTGAATTAAATCAAATCAAATCCATAATTAAAAAAGATTGACTGTTTGACCAAAAGTATAAAAATATTTGCAGTAACCGGAAAACCGGTTTTACACAGCAGGAGTCCCGCTATGTTTAACAAGGTATTTTCAAAAAATGGAATTGATGCAGTATATCTTAGGCTTGCGGCAAATGATCCCGGAGAGGCTATCCGGCTATTCAAAGAACTTGGGATCAGCGGAATGAATGTTACATCTCCATTTAAGGAAAGCATTGTAAATTATCTTGATAAGATCCACGGCGCTGCAGGAATTCTGGGTTGTGTAAACACAATTATTGAACGAGAAGGGAAACTGCATGGATATAACACGGATACTTTCGGAGTTACTCAAAGTTTTAAAGATCACGGAGTTAAACTGAAAGGAAAACGTTGTCTTGTGATCGGTGCGGGAGGTGCGGGTAAAGCTGCAGCATATAGTATGCTTAAATCAGGCGCCGAAGTTATAATGGTTAACCGCACAGATTCAAAAGCAAAGAAAGCAGCTAAGGTAATTGGTTGCAAATACAGAGATTTCAGCACATTAAAGGAATTGGTGAAAAAGTCTGATATCATAATTTCAGCATTAGTCCAAAATATTAATCCGGTAAAGAAAAGGTGGCTTAATTCTTCACAAGTGATATTTGATGCTAATTACGGAAATTCGGAATTGAATTCAATAGCTGTTGATAAAGGCTGTAATATTATAAATGCAGAGAAATGGCTGGTCAATCAGGCAATAAGATCGTATGAAATTTTTCTGAATGAAAAACCTGATAAAGAATCAATGAAAGAAGGACTCAGTGATTGTAAAATTGCTGAAAAGAAAAACAGAATATCATTCATCGGGCTTTCAGGTTCAGGTAAAACAGATACCGGAAAAGCATTAGCTGAAAAATTAAAATATGATTTCATAGATATTGACGAATTGATAAGTATTAGAAATGGAAAGACCATTGCAGATATATTTGAAACATGCGGTGAAGAACATTTCAGGGAGCTTGAAAAAAGTGAACTGGAGGAAAGAATAAAATCAAAAGCCTCGCAGATTATTTCATGCGGAGGAGGAATAGTTCTGAACGAATCCGTCAGAATGACTTTAACTAAAAATTCAATTGTGATATGGCTATATGCATCACCCGAAATTATTCACAAAAGAATTGATATAAATAGCAGACCTCTGCTTCAGGTTGAGGATCCTTTGACTAAACTTAGAAAACTTTTTATTTCAAGGACAGGACATTATGCCGGAACAGCTCATATTATTTTTTCAAATGAAGAAAACACAATTAATCAAATTTTAAAAAACATTATAAAAGAACTGAATTCAATATGACAACAAAAAATAAAATCTTACATGCAGCTGAAATTAAAGGAACAATTACAGCGCCTGCATCAAAAAGCATAATACAGAGATTCATTGCAATTGCAGCACTTACGAAAGGTAGATCAATTCTGCATGGCTATACTCCCTGCAATGACAGTAAAGCCGCGCTTCAGATAGCTAAAGACCTCGGAGCTGAGGTATTATCTGATGGAAATAAAGTAATAATTAACGGAAATTTTAAACCGGTATCCAGGACACTTAACTGCGGTGAGTCAGGATTAGGTCTCAGAATGTTTGCTCCGATAGCAGCATTATGGAATTCACCAGTCACTTTAACCGGTGAAGGTTCATTGAAGACAAGACCTGTCGGCATGCTCGAGCAGCCCTTAAGCGACATGGGAATTATGATCAAAACATATAACGGAACTTTACCGGTAGAGGTCTGCGGTCCATTCAAAGGAGGGATTTCTATTTTAAACGGATCAATCAGTTCGCAGATACTTACAGGCTTACTTATCGCAAGTCCGCTTGCTGTAAGCGATACAACAATTCTTGTGCGTGACCTGAAAAGCAAACCATACATTGACATGACAATTCAGATCATGGCGGATTTTGGCGTGGAAGCATTGCATGATGAGTATGAGACTTTTACAATTAAGTCAGGGCAGAGATATTCAGAACGGGAATACACAGCAGAAGGCGACTGGAGCGGAGCTTCGTTTTTACTTGTTGCCGGCGCGCTTGGTGGTTCGGTAACAGTTGAAAATCTAAGTACAGACTCAAAGCAGGCAGATTCAGCAGTCCTGAAAGTAATTGAAGATGCCGGCGCAATTGTAACTGTAACAAGGGAAAATGTAAAAGTAGAAAAAAATGAACTTAATGCATTTGAATTTGATGCTACTGAAAGTCCCGATCTTTTTCCGCCTTTAGTTGCGTTAGCTGCACATTGTAATGGAGTATCCGGGATCAAGGGAGTATCGCGGCTGAAACATAAAGAGAGCGATCGCGCGACTGTACTTATGAATGAGTTTGCGGAACTCGGAACGAACATTGAGATCGGAGATGATACAATGTTTGTTTACGGAGGAACATTTAAAGGCGGTAAATTAAATTCCAATAATGATCACAGGATAGCAATGGCAGGAGCGGTTGCATCGATCTTATCGGAGGAACCGGTTATGATAGAAGATTACGGATGTGTGGCAAAGTCATATACAGATTTTTTTAAAGACCTTGAAAAGATCAGCAACCCGGCAGTAATGGTTTAAATAATTAATTTAAAAAAATAAAAAATATATGAACAGTTTCGGAAGATCATACAGGGTAAGCATATACGGTGAAAGCCACGGATTACAGATCGGAGTGGTCATTGACGGATGTCCTGCGGGAATTGCCATAAGTGAATCAGATCTTGAAGAGGACCTTTCACGACGTAAATCGGGAGGTAAGGGAACAACTCCCCGAACAGAGCCTGATATTCCAAAGATTGTAAGCGGTGTATATAACGGTAAAACAACAGGCGCACCTCTTACTGTCATTTTTGAAAATACAAATATCAAATCAGGAGATTATTCCAATCTTAAAGATCAGCCACGACCCGGCCATGCAGATCTTACAGGCAGGAAAAAGTTCGGAGGTCTTAATGACCCAAGAGGCGGCGGACATTTTTCAGGAAGACTAACTCTATGTCTTGTAGCAGCAGGTATAATTGCAAAAAAAATTATAGCGCCTTCGAAAGTAACAGCTTCTCTCACAGAAGCAGGAGGAAGTAAGGAAATTCAAAGAGCTGTTGATAAAGCGCTCGAAGAAAATGATTCTATAGGAGGTATCATAGAATGCCGTTGTGAAAATATTCCGGCAGGGATAGGCGAACCGTTTTTTGATTCGGTAGAATCAGAAATATCTCATATTATATTTTCAGTACCGGCAACCAAAGGGATAGAATTCGGTAGTGGGTTCGCATCAGCACGGATGAAAGGAAGTGAGCATAATGATCTCATTATCGATAATGAAGGACTTACAAAAACCAATTATGCCGGAGGAATTAACGGCGGTTTATCAAACGGAAATGAAATTAATTTCCGGGTGGCAATAAAACCCGCATCGAGTATTAGCATACCGCAGGAGACATATAACTTTAAATCAGGTAAAGTCGAGACTCTTGAGATAAAGGGAAGGCATGATGCCTGCATAGCTTTGAGAGCTCCCGTTGTAATAGAGTGCGCTGCTGCCATAGCAATTGCCGATCTGATGCTTGAGGCACAGATCAGGAAGAAGGTCTTTTAGTTTATAATACTGAATGTAATTTTAAAAAATGTTCAGGACAAACCTGGTATAGGTCTTATTTTCATATCTCTTTTTTAACTTTTTCATATTTAGTATATTGCTTTTTTTGAAAATAAGTAAATCACCGTTCAATTAATGGTTTTTAAGAATCTCAGATTCAAAATTGAATAAAAGACTATCAAAAATATTACCTCCGGTTTTTTCTATTCTGATCTTTACATCGGCATTTATATATTTTACCCTGAGATCATCTGATCAGGAAAATAGCATACAGCTGTCTCCTGAAAGAATATATTATTCAGACAAATTCAGGGATAATACATCTTATGAAAAAAATGATATTACGGAAGCAGAAAATATCCTGAATGTCCGGTTAAATGTTAAAGCAGGAGTCTCCGAACCGAAAATAGTCTGCAGCCCGGCTGATGAGAATATTCTTGCTGTTGCCGCAAATAATTTTTCAGGAAAGGAAAATTCTGCGACTATTTTTTTATCAACAGATAAAGGTAAGAGCTGGGATGAGAAACAAATTCCGCTTTCGGATAAATTTGAAAGTTCAACTTATTCTGATCCGTATATAGAATTTGATCCAGACGGCAATATTGATTTTATCACTGTGCAAAGGGATCTTAGAAACAGAAGTAAGGAAGGTTTGTGTTTTTCGAAATCCTCTGATAACGGTGACAGCTGGATCACGAACAGCGAGTTTGTTGATTATAACGGAAAAGAGATCATTCATCTTGATAAACCCAAACTTGTTAGTTCAAAAAATTCCAAAGATCAGGATCTTGTATTTATTACCTGGACTGAATTCAAGGGTTTAAACTCGCTGATTTTGTTTGCAGCAAGTACTGACGGGGGAGCAACTTTTTCTCAATCCGGAACAATTGATAATAACCGCGTAAAATTCAGCTCAATTGTTTCAAACAATAATAATGAATTGTTTGCTCTTTATCTGAAAAATGATAATGAGATAAATATAAAAAAGTCATTTGATAATGGAAGCAGCTGGAAAGAAATAGATTCAAGAATTTCTATCAATCCTGCAGGGACATTTTCAAACGGTCAGTATCTGATTAAGAATAATTCGGAAAAAGGTATCAGAATAAATTCAGAACCAAATGTAGTATTAAGCGGGAATTCTGATCTTTCAGTTACATACACGTCCGGATCGGAAAAGAATGACCAGTCTGATATTTATTACTGTAAGTTTCTGAACAGTTCTTCTGAATTTACAAAGCCTGTAAAAGTTAATTCTGATAATACAAATTGTGATCAGTTCATGCCCGCAATATCTGAAGACAGGTCCGGAAACATTTTTATAGTATATCAGGATTCAAGGGATGATGATTCCAATATATTAATCAGCACTTATTTGTCATACTCAACAGACGGCGGTAAAACTTTTTATGATAAAAAAATATCTTTAAAAAGTTTTGATCCCGGAAACATTTCAGTTCGGAATTATATAAGTGATCACAATTCATGTGTGTTTGCGGGAAATCAACTTGTAGCAGTTTGGACTGACGGAAGAAACAATAATTTTGATCTGTATGCGGGGATCATAAGTTATGATGATATAATTAAACATTAGTTATTCTTTTCAATAAACTCTCTGAAAGATCTCAGTGCAAGAGCTCTGTGTGAAATCAGATTTTTTTCCTCAGCAGAAAGTTCCGCAAATGTTCCGGACATGCCATCCGGTACAAATACAGGATCATATCCGAATCCGTTTGTACCTTTTTCATTTTCTATGATCTTTCCTTTGCAAATACCTTTGAAAAATTTGTATTCATCAATTCCTGTATAAAGACAAATGACAGATTCAAATCTTGCTTTCCTGTCTTCAGACCTTACACTTTTTAAATTTGATAAAAGTTTTTTGCAATTATCACTGTATGACGCATTTTCACCCGCATAACGCGCAGAGTAGATACCCGGTTCGCCGTTAAGAGCATCAACAAACAATCCGGTATCATCAGAAATTGCAGGGATATCAAGTAATCTGAATACATATTCAGCTTTTAAAAGGGCATTATCTTCGAGTGTTTTCCCGTCTTCCGCTATTTCAGCCGTAATTCCAAAATCATTAAGAGAATAAACCGAAATTGTTTTCAATGAAGAAAGGACAGATCTTATTTCCTTTAATTTATTTTTATTGTTAGTTGCCATTAAAATTTTTCCGGTATGAAGATAGTCTGATTTTTTCATCATAAAAGATTTTTTAAAATCTAATTTGAAATTAAAATTAAAATTTGTAATTTTCTGAATTATAAGCCGGAACACTAAAAGTTATACTTATGATCTGATATTCGCGATCAGTCCAAATAGATAAATATAAAATTAAATATCAATTTAAAAATTAAATTTAAATCACATGAATAAATTTTTTAAGTATTTTATTTACTTTTTTATTTCAATAATGGTAATAGCAGCTGCAGGGTATTTCTATATAAAAATACAATTTCCCAAAGTCAGCGCTGCTCCGGATATGAAGATTGTACCTACTGCTGAAATGGTAAACAGGGGTAAATATCTTGCTTATGGATTTGCATCATGCATAGATTGTCATTCTGATAATGATTACAATAAACTGAATGCTCCACTGGTAGAAGGTACAGAAGGTAAAGGCGGAAGGGATTACGGAGAAGGTGCAGGCTTTGTTCCTGCAGCCAATATTACTTCCGATATTCAGACGGGAATAGGAGGATGGACAGACGGAGAAATATTCAGAGCAATTACGATGGGAGTTGATAAGAATGGTGAACCGCTGGGACCTATGATGCCTTATATGTTTTTCCGGAATATGGATGAAAATGATATTAAAGCAATTATTGCTTACATCAGAACATTGCCGGCAATAAACAACAAAGTCCCCAAACATGAGTTCAATTTTCCTGTAAATCTTATTTTCAGGACAATACCCACAAACCCCGATTTTAAAAAATTTCCTGATTCAACGGACATTGTTTCAATTGGTAATTATTATTCGATCGGTTGTAAAGCCTGTCATAGTCCAATGGAAAAAGGTGAATTTATACAGGACAAACAATTTGCGGGAGGTCTTGAATTTCCTGCTCCAAAAGGCGGGATTGTGAGAAGCGCAAATATTTCCCCTGATGAAGAAACCGGTATAGGGAAATGGACAAAGGATCAATTTATTCATAAATTCAGAACTTCGGCTTCTCCGGAAGTAACAGGTATTACGGTAAAAGAAGGAGAGTTTAACACCATTATGCCCTGGACATATTACGGAAATGTTTGTACTGATGAAGATCTCGGCGCCGTGTATGATTATTTAATGTCTCAGAAACCGGTAAAAAACTATGTGCAGAAATTCACACCTCCGGATAAATATTCATCAAAATAATTTTATATTAATATAAAATTATACTAAAGTGATCTTAGTGATCTCAGGCGGGCAGTTAAATCTTATCGGGAGAGCAACGCTTCCTATACCTCTTGAAATATACATTTGTGAATTTCCGGATCTGTAAAGTCCGCTGATGTATTTACTTACTGCTCCGGCAAATGAAATATTCAGATCTCCGAAACTTGCTAAAACCACCTGTCCGCCGTGCGTATGACCGCTTAATATAAGTTCAGGTTTCTTCCCGGCCATTTCTTCGAAAAAATAAGGTTTGTGAAACAGCAGCAGTTTTGGAACTTCCTCATAGGTCAGTCCACTCTTTTCAATCTGGTCCCTTGCCTGATCCATTGTAGAATCATAATAATTCAAAAGAATATTATCTGAATTAGAACCGCTCTGCCTGGTGTCATCACATCCAATAATAGAAATATTCTTTCCGTTAATGTTTATCAGTTCTGAATTATTCCTCAGCATTTTTACCGGAGATTCATTCGAAATTACTTTAGCTACATATTCCGGATCAGAGAAATAGTCATGGTTGCCGAGGGTTCCATAAATACCTTTGTCAGCTTTCAGATTGCTGATAGCTTTGACCAGAGGATGAACTTCCAGTTTATTTGAATTTGTAAAATCGCCGGGTATAAAAATGAAATCTGATTTAAGATCATTGATCACATCTGTATATTCTCTCATCATGTTTTCTTTCATATAAGGACCGGAGTGAATATCACTGATAAGTGAAATAGTCGTGCCTGATAATTCTTCAGGCAGGTTATCTATCTTTATCTCCTTGTTTACTATCTCAAAATCGTGACTGCTCAAAACTCCAAGCGTAGCACCCGTAAACGCATAACCGGAAACCAAAGCTGTTGTGCCTCTTATAAATTTTCTTCTCGAGTAATCAATCTTTTTTATTTCCGGTTTATTAAAAAACTTATTAACTGACTCAAATTTATTGAGTATCCAGTATGAAAATGAGAAAGGAGCTTTAAGGATTTTTCCTATAAGAAGGAATAGACCAATAAAGATCACTGCACCCTGAAAAATATAAAAGGGAAGGAATACATAGGTATAAATTGTCTCGGGAATATTTGCCGAACTGAATCCGTTTGCAATGATATATATAAACGGCAGATTGAAAATTAAGAAAGGATAAACCGCTAAATTCTTTAAAAATTTTGAGTCGGGATATTTGGATCTTACAAAATTTTTGAAAGTCCTGTAGACAAGATATTGCAGTCCGAAAAATATACCAAATACTATTGTGAAAAAAATTATTCTGTTCCAGATTGTCATATGATTCTGCTAACGAAAGTGAGGAGAAATTCGTTTCAAAATAATAATTAATAATCCGTTAATAAATGATTTTATTGCTGCGACTTAAGAAGTTATTAGGACTTGATAAAAAAGTTAAGTATCCTTAATTTTGCGATGTTGCAAACTTAAAAATATAATTAATTGAACAAAAGTTTAGAAGATTATCTTAAGAATATCTATTCGATCCGTAATTCTGACGGAAAAGTTACTACAAGCATTCTTGCAGAAAGACTTAAGATCTCACCTGCAGCCGTAAGTGATATGATCTCCAAATTATCAAAGTCAGGCTATATTAAAAATATACCGTATAAAGGATTCGAACTCACGAAAAAAGGTTCGGCTATAGCAATAAATTTAGTAAGGAAGCACAGGATATGGGAGGTTTTTCTTGTAGAACAGCTTAATTATACATGGGAAAATGTACATAATGAAGCGGAAAATCTTGAACATGCATCTTCAGATGAATTGATATCCAAACTCGAGAAATTTCTGGAATATCCTAAATTCGACCCTCACGGTCATCCGATCCCTGATAATGAAGGCAGGATGCAGGAAGTAAAGACAATCCCGGCATCAAATCTGAAAACCGGGGATTCTGCGGTCATCAAACAGGTTTCCGATGAAAGTTCAGAAGTCCTTGTATATTTATCAAAAGTCGGGCTGAAGCTTAATGATGAAATAAAGGTAATAGATAAGATCAATTTTGATAATTCAATTCAGATCCATTTCAGATCAGGTAATATATTTCTAAGTGAAAAGCTTGCTGATAATATCTTTGTAATTAAAAATAAGTTGTGAAGATGAATGAGCCTGTTTTGAAGATGGAGGAGTTAACTCCCGAAAAGGAAACAAGTGATCTTAACGGATGGAAGAAACAGGTTACTTCTTATTCACTTCCGGAGGTATATAATACTATAAATGTACCTTTTAATGGTTCATTCTGGAAAAAATTACTTGCTTTCACAGGACCGGGTTTAATGGTTGCCGTTGGTTATATGGATCCCGGTAACTGGGCGACTGATATTGCCGGCGGAGCAAGATTCGGATACACACTCATAAGTGTAATATTAATTTCCAATATCTTTGCAATTTTTTTGCAGCATCTTTCACTGAAACTCGGAATTGTAACCGGGCGGGATCTTGCTCAGGCCTGCAGGGATAATTATTCAAAACCGGCAGCTTTTACTTTATGGGTACTGTGTGAAATTGCAATTGCTGCCTGCGATCTGGCGGAAGTGATAGGAACAGCGATTGCCTTAAATTTGCTTTTTGGTATCCCATTGATCGTAGGAGTAACTATCACTGTAATTGATGTACTTGTAATTCTTATGTTTCAATATAAAGGATTCAGATATTTAGAAAGCATTGTAGCCGGATTAATGGCTGTAATCCTTTCGTGTTTTGTTTATGAGATAATTGTGTCCAGCCCTGATGTAATGCCAATATTGTCAGGACTGCTGCCGGCAGCTCAGATAATTTATAATCCTGATATGCTATATATAGCAATCGGAATTCTCGGCGCTACTGTAATGCCGCATAATCTGTATCTGCACTCAAGCATTGTTCAGACCAGAAAATATGAGAGAAATAAAACCGGAAAAAAAATGGCGGTTAAATTTGCCACAATAGATTCAACGGTATCATTGTTTCTTGCTTTTTTTATTAATGCCGCTATTTTAATAGTTGCAGCTTCGACATTCCACTCAACCGGATATCAGGACGTAGCCGATATAGCAGATGCCTATCAGCTTCTGACACCGTTGCTTGGAGCAGGAATGGCAAGTACGGTTTTTGCAATTGCTTTACTTGCATCGGGACAGAATTCCACTCTCACAGGCACACTCGCCGGGCAGATCGTCATGGAAGGATTTTTAAACATTAGGTTGAAGCCATGGCTGAGGAGACTGATCACAAGATTAATTGCAATAATACCTGCTTTCATTGTCACTCTGCTATTCGGTGAAAAAGGAACAACAAGCCTTCTGATTTTGAGTCAGGTAATTTTATCTATGCAGCTCAGCTTTGCCGTTGTACCTCTGATCCATTTTACAAGTGATAAAATTAAGATGGGTGAGTTTGTAAATAAACCGTGGCTGAAAATTACAGTTTATATGATTTCTTTTATTATAATAATCTTAAATGTCTATCTGTTAATTGAAACATTCAGTGAATGGTTATCCTGATAAAATATTTTTGTTTGTAAATCTTTAAAAATTTTTTAATCCTGGAAGATCTGAACCCTTTTCTGACCGGATTTTGGATTTAAATAAGCGGTCACTTTTGGATCCTCCGGTATTAAAAAAAAAGATCAGTTGCATTAATTAACAGACGACCGGATATAATATGATCTGATATTTACATAAATATAATAAGGAAGGGATTATCTCCTTAGATCCGGACACGAGATACTGTTCCTTTCAAACCATGTGAGAATTGATCTTAAGCGATTGGATCAGGTAATGCAGTATAAAGGGCAAAGATAAATTTCGAAAATATATTTTTTTGTATTTCAGGTCAGGAAATTTATATTAAAAAAAACCGGCGGGAAATTTATTTGTAAAATTTCAGTAAAAAAAATATGCTTAAACATTTTATATTAATACCAATTTTAATCTGCTTCTTATATTCAGGCTGCGGAGACAGCGGTTCTAAAGACAGTACTAAAGACAATGGAGACAGGAAAGTAGCTATCTCTACTATTACTATAATAAATGATATAGTAAAGAATATAGGAAAAGAAAAAGTCGAAACTCACAGCATATGTGAAGTCGGTAAAGATCCGCATACATATAATCCCAAACCTTCAGATCCCAGGCTTGTCGCTAACAGTGATATAGTATTTATAAATGGATTTGCACTGGAGCACTGGATAGAAGAAATGATCAGCGGTGCGGGCGGTAATAAAGCCGAAGTTGTAGTAACCAAGGGAATAACTCCCCTGACTGATGAAAAAGGTTTTGGAGATCCCGATCCTCATGCATGGTTTGATGTATCCAATGTAAAAGTCTATGCTGAAAATGTTGCTAAGGGTCTTATACAAATCGATCCGGAGAATAAGGAATATTACGAAACAAATCTAAAAGAATATCAGCTTCAGCTTGATTCGCTGGACACATGGATCAGAGAGCAGATCAATACAATTCCCGAATCCCGGCGGATTCTTATCACTTCCCATGATGCATTCAGATATTTCGGGAGAGCTTATGGACTGGAAGTTAAGGGACTTCAGGGAATATCAACTGAGGCTAAAATAAGAACTGAAGATCTTAAGAATCTAATCGATTATATAAAGCTCAGGGATCTTAGATCGGTTTTTATAGAGACAAGCGTTAATCCGAAATTGCTTGAGCAGATATCTTCGGAGACAAATGCAGAGATCGGCGGAAC
>CALMST010000208.1 GCA_937872315.1 uncultured Ignavibacteria bacterium
GTATTAGGTATTAGGTATTAGGTATTAGGTATTAGGTATTAGGTATTAGGTATTAGATTATGCTGTGTTGGACATGGGTTTTTGAGATACAGATCTTTGGGATTGGTTATAAATTTTTGTAATCCGGGCATTTAAAAATTAAAAAAGATCTTAGCATTAAAAGCGAAGAGCTGGGCTTCGGGAGCTCGGTCAAGGGCGAGAGCAGTCTGATTGTTCGGATCAATGTTGAAGTAACTGTATGCCAGCTCGGTGTAAGAAATTGTATTATCCGAAATTTGAAATTGCAGACCAAGACTGGTTGTGAAACCCGGAAGCCATTCTGATTTTGAGACTGTATAAAGATAAGTAAAGTAAGAAGCCGGATAGTAATATTCATAACTGTAATATTCTCTGACCCTGTCATATTCTTCGGAAGTATATTGAAAAGCCGGACCTGCTTTTAAAAAGAAACCCGAACCGTATTGATCAACGGAATAAAACTTTAAAGCAGCGGAAACCGGAACTGCATAGAGCTGAGACCGGCTGTTTCTGTCAAGATAATCTCTCTCACCGGTACTACCCGAAACAAACTCAGGATCGATATAACCATCAAAGGCAAATATGAAAGTAGATGAAAACTCCACGGCAAAATTCTCACTTACATTGACACCACCCGTAAGATCAAACTGAACAGGCGACCATACAGTATTATAGTCGTAGGAATAATTGTAATCATTAAAATAGTAATCGTCTGAATAATCAGAAAGAACTTTCATGGAATAAGCATTTCCAAAATACCCTCCAAGGTAGCTGGATAAGCCGGTTCCCATTCCAAAATAGAAAGTATTATTGTAATTTTGTCCATGAGCAGGACAAGAAACAATTAAAAGCAGATATGAAATTATACAGATCCCGATAGTTTTCAAGACAAATAACCTGTTATTTACTTTCTTAAGCTAATTAATATCTTTAAACATGTAAAGTCAATCGTTTAAATCATTCATTAAACGCACTTTTTATAATTTTCTTTAATAAGTATAATTTTTCAAATTGTTTTTGCTTGCATGTATAATTATTTTCCAAATGTTGTAAATAATGCTCATGTGGCGGAATTGGTAGACGCGCTGCATTCAGGGTGCAGTCTAAGAATTTAGGTGGGAGTTCGAGTCTCCCCGTGAGCACAAAATAAATAAAAACATGAAAATTGAAAAAAATTTGGAAATTAAAGGATTTACGATCGCGGGAAAATTCTGATGACATTGACATAGAAACCTTCACTAAGCAGATGCGCAGTCTTAAAACGAATGTGCAGCTTCCTGATCTTATTTTAAGACTTTTATATTTCAGAGGTATAAGAGATTATCAGAAAGTTTTAAAATTTTTCCGTCCTTCCAAAGAGAAGCTCTATGATCCTCTTCTGATGAAAGATTGCGGAAAAGCAGCAGAACGCATTGTTGAAGCCATTGACAATAAGGAACAGATCATGATCCTCGGTGATTATGATGTTGACGGCACCTGCGGTGTATCAATGTTTTATCTTTTCCTGAAAAATAATTTCGGACTGGAACCGGAATTCTATATTCCTGACAGGATAGAAGAAGGTTACGGTATATCAATCAAGTCCGTAAATTATGCCCACGAAAAAAAGATCAAATTAATAGTAGCGATCGATTGCGGTATCACGGCTTCCGATAAAGTTGAATATGCAAAATCAGTCGGGATAGATTTTATAATCTGCGATCACCACCAGCCGCCTGAAGATATTCCTGACGCTTATGCTGTCATGGATCCTCTTCAAACAGATGATGATTATCCTTTTAAATATCTTTGCGGAACCGGTGTTGCATTTAAACTGACACAGCAGGTTGCGGTTTTAAAAGGTGATCCGGAAATGCCAAACTCACTTCTTGATCTGGTTGCAATTGCTACGGCTTCTGACATAGTTCCTTTATCGGATGAAAACAGGATACTTGTGAAAGAAGGATTTGAGCTTATCAATAAAAATGATCCCAAAAATAATAAACCGAGACTTGCCTTAAGAGTGCTAATAGAATCAAGCGGTTTAAAGGTCGGGAATCTTACAACGAGCAATATGGTCTTTACTCTGGCGCCCAGAATTAATGCGGTAGGAAGACTTGGTGACGCAAAAAGAGCAGTTGAATTGCTGATATGTGAAGATAAGGAAAAGATAAAGGAATTTGCGTTCATACTTAATGATGAAAATCAGAACAGAAGGGAAATTGATAAATCGATAACGGATGATGTGTATAAATTATTTGATGATGTTATCAAAAAGGAAAAGCAACGATCCATTGTGATACATAATAAAAGCTGGCATCCCGGAGTTGTAGGGATAGTGGCGGCAAGACTGGTTGAAAAATATAATGTGCCTTCGATAGTGCTTACAACAGTTAATGGGGTAGGAAAAGGAAGCGCCAGAAGCATAAATACATTTAACATATATGAGGCTTTGAAAAAATGTTCGGATCAGCTTATACAGTTCGGTGGTCATTTTCATGCGGCAGGTCTCGAGATCGAACTGGATAAAATTGAGGAATTTAAAACTGCATTTAATAAAATCGCCGAAGACATAACAGATGAAGAGCTGATGCCGGAGATAGAAGTTGATGCCGAAGTTACTCTGGAGGAACTTAGTGAAAAAGTAATCAAGATACTTACATTCTTCGAACCATTTGGTCCGGAGAATATGGCACCTGTTTTTGTTACCAGAGATCTTCAGATAGTCGGAAATGTCAGATTTGCAAAAGCAGATACTCATATTTTTAAATTAAGGGAAAATGAATCAAAGAAAATATTTGAAGCTATATTCTTTAATTCACCTAAATTCAAATATGATGAAAAAAAAGATCCTGAAGGAACAGGTAAGATCAAACCGGGAAATTTCTGTGATATCTGCTACTCTGTTGACAAAAGCTTCTGGAACGGCCAGGAATATACGAAACTTAGAATCAGAGATATGAAAATATTTTGATCCCGGATCCGGAATCTCAAATTTCCATACTCAATAAATATATCAATACAAAATATCAAAACACAATACACAATACTCAATACTCAATACTCAATACTCAATACTTAATACTTAATACTTAATAC
>CALMST010000209.1 GCA_937872315.1 uncultured Ignavibacteria bacterium
TAATACTTAATACTTAATACTTAATACTTAATACTTAATACTTAATACTTAATACTTAATACTTAATACTTAATACTTAATACTTAATACTTAATACTTAATACCTAATACCTAATACCTATTACTTAAATGAGTTTTATCAAAGAAATCTACGACGTCACAAAAGATCTTGCAAATAACAAGATTGCATTAAACAAGATCCGAAAATCTCTTTTAAGGGAATCGAAGCTAAATGATAAATTCTTAGTGGAGATCGCTGATACCGAAAAACGCCTGAAAAAGGAAAGGCTTATTGAGATCGTTAATAATCTTGAAATGTCGGAAATGAAGGCTGCTATTAGCTGCGGGATACCTTTCGAACTTATATCACTCATAATTGTAACCAAAGATCTTATGGAAGGATTAGATCCAATGAGAGCTTTAGGAAATGATCTTGAAACGGTCCTGGAGAAAATATATATAAAGATAGCATATCTGAAAAAAGATTATAAATCGGAACATATTAATCTGTATATAAGGGTAAGAAATATTTATAATTATAATCAGCTTTTGATGAGAATGCTTTTGAAATAAGTTAAAAGTTTTGATTATTTAAAACAGGTTTTTATTTTTAAAATAATTTTAAAGTTTGAATACATATATAATCATAGGCATTGGGTTTGGGCTGTTACTTTTTCTGATATTTAAAAGATCAATTTTCAGGAAAGAGGGTAATGCTGGTTTTAAAACTCATATGGATCCTAAAGCTTTAATGAATAATGAGAAAATGAAAATGGCAGTGAATGAATTCATTAAAAGAGGAAAAAAAATTGAAGCTATAAAATATATTCATAAAAGCGGTGATGTAACATTGTCCGAAGCTAAAGACTTTGTTGAAAAAATAGAACTGATGGGCAGATCAGGCATCAGCAGTCATGAAGGTAATGCAGATAATATATACAGTAATTCTGATTCGGCTGATGATTCCCTGCTTAACAGTAAGGTCAAAGCTCTGGTCATATCAGGGCATAAGATCAATGCGATAAAATTAGTTGCGGAAGAAAAGAAAATCCGGCTTGCCGAAGCGAAGGATTATGTTGAAAAAGTCGAACTGGGTATTACTGATGGTAAGATCTGAAAACTACATTTTGAAAAATTCCGGATTGCATAATCAGCTGTGCATTTGATATTTTAGGAAAAAAAATCATGAAATCAATAATCTGCGTTTTAATAAATTCGTTATTTTTTATACTGACAGTAAGAGCTGAATGGGTTCCTGCCGGCGAAATGTCCGCAGGAAACACTGATGTAGTCAGAGCTCTTACAGGTGATGATAGCGGAAATCTGTTTGCTTCAAGCTGGGCAAGAGGAGTTTACAGATCTACAAACGGCGGTGTGAGCTGGGAATTTTCAGGTCTTACCGGAAAAAGAGTTTCATGTTTGAGTATTGCTCCTGACGGTACAGTTTACGGTTTGTCAATGACTCAGGACTTTTCATACATACACCGGTCAATTGATAACGGACTTTCCTGGACAGATGTTTTTACCGGTTCTTTTCCGCTTAATTATGCCGGTGGAGGAGAAATAGTTTATCCGGGAGACGGATCCATAGTGGCGGCATTTTCAGTAACCGTAGGTCCGACAATCGGAAATGTTTCAACATTTGTTTATAAATCAACTGACTCCGGGAACAGCTGGAATCAGACACAGGTAATAGGAGCAGGATTTGCCGGAGGAATGATCATCACGGATGATGAAAGGATCCTTTTAGGCACTTCTCTGGGAGGTGTGGTTTATTCACAGAATAACGGTTTGAGTTTTCAGAATTTTACAACTTTTCCCCCTATTTTTATAAGAACTATTTTAAAGGATGAGCTTAATACCATTTATGTAGGTGATGCTTATGGACTTAACAGATCTACGGATAATGGTCTGACTTTTACGGATATCGGGAATCACAGTTCGGGCATAGGAATGAGAACTGCATGTGTGAGCTCGGAAGGTGAACTTTTTGTTTCAATGGACAGCAGAGACGTTTTTTATTCTGATGACAAAGGGAATAACTGGACACTGATAAATGAAGGTTTGCCGGAAGGAACATATTTTCTGAAGCTCAGTGCAGCGGGCGGTAGAATTTACGGCGGTACAAATAACAGAGGTGTAATGGTATTTGATATACCTACAAATGCGGTCAATCAGGTTCAGATAGCTCAGGGATTTGAATTAAGACAGAATTATCCGAATCCGTTCAATCCCTCCACCAATCTGGAATTTGTGATCCCTGAATCGGAATTTGTTTCTTTGAAAATATATGATGCTCCCGGTAAAGAAATAAAAACACTGGTAAATGAAACAAGATCCGCCGGAAGATATGCCGTAACTTTTGACGGCAGCGGACTTCAAAGCGGTGTTTATTTTTATAAGATCGAAGCAGGGGATTTTGTGCAGGTGAAGAAAATGTTGTTATTGAAATAGTAGTATGTGAAAAGTTAAAAATATTGAATCTTATTTATTGGTAAATAATTATTAACTAAATTTAAGTTGATCGTCTGATTTCTAAAATGCAATATTGCAGCAGATTAACAAAGATTTTCACAGATCAGCAAAAAAAAAATTGTAATAATATATGATTCGTGATAATTTGCGATAATCCGCAGCATAAAAATGATTACCCAATTGCTGTAGATCATAAGCGGTCACTTAAAAAACTTAATCAAACTGATAATACTCTATTGAGCAAAAAAACAAAAGTACTTTTTCTCTGGAAGACTGAGATTGAATTAAAGAAGCATTTTCAGAAGACATTTTCAAAAGAAAAAAATATCGAACTTGTATTTCCTAAAAGTTTTGCAAAAAAGAATTTGCTGAAACTCTCAGAAGATGCTGATGTAATGATCGGCTGGAGACCTTCGCTTGAGCAGCTTAAAGCAGCAGAGAATCTGAAACTCTTCATAAATCCCGGAACGGGAGTCAAGCACCATATTAAAAATTTCAGAGAGATTTATAAAAACAGAAAAGTAACACTTGTAAACGGACACGGCCATGCTTATGCGACGGCACAGCATACGGTTGCTATGCTGCTGTCTCTGATGAGCAGGATTGTAGCTCATCACAACTGGATGGTAAACGGAGTATGGAGAACCAGCGATGATAAGGATGTGTTCAGCGCTTCGATCCCGCTTAAAGACAGAAAGATAGGATTGCTTGGCTATGGGGCAATCAATAAATATGTTCATCAGTTCCTTTCAGGATTTGAAAATGAATTTCACATTCTGAAGCGGGATAAAAGCAAAGGTATCCCTGTTCAAATTAAGAAAAGCAGACAAAATAATATTTATGATATTACAGAGCTCAATAAGTTTTTAAAAGCGATAGATATACTGATCATCGCAGTTCCACATACTTCAAAGACCGAAGGCCTGATTGGGGACAATGAATTAAAATTGCTTGGTAAGAACGGGTTGCTTGTAAATGTTGCAAGAGGAACAATTGTAAATGAAAACAGTCTTTATGATGCATTGAAAAATAAGATAATTTCCGGCGCTGCCACTGATGTCTGGTATAATTATTCACCCGAAAAAGACAGCAAAGGAAGAGAGTTTCCCTATGACAGTAAAAGAAATCCTTTCCATAAGCTGAATAATTTTTTACTATCACCACACAGGGCAGCTTCTCCGTTTGATGACTTAAAGAGATGGGATGAAGTAATCGGGAATATCAGAAAAGTAGCTGAGGGAAATAAAAATTATTTAAACATTGTAGATTTATCTGAAGAATATTAAATTGACTCTGGATTTTTGATATGTTTCATTTAACTGTAATTAGTTTTTAAAATTTTAATCCTGTTCCATTTAAAATTTATATTACATCCTTATTATGAGAGAATTTGTGGAAAATTTTGCTTTTTTGATAAGCATGATAAGTATGCTTGTAATAGCATATGGCTCGGTCTTAGCGGTTTTCAGTTTTATTCGGAATGAGCTCAGCAGAGCAAAAGGTAGATTTTCTTTTGTTAAGCTTAACAGTGTAAAAATTGATTTCGGCTATTATCTTCTGTTAGGACTGGATTTTCTTATAGCTTCAGATGTAATAAGGACAATAGTTGAAAATACATTAAATGATCTCACGATTTTGGGGGTCAGTGTCGTGATCAGAACAGTTCTGTCTTTCTTCCTTGGAAGGGAAATAACCGAAGATACTAATCTCAGAAAAGAATATAAGGATGAAATTGCTGAACAGGAGCTGGCTAAAAAGGAATAAAATATTCAGCCTGATTTTAATTGACATTATCCTGTATCAAAACCTCTAAGCTCGAAATTAAGAAAATCTAATTCAGGTTCTTTTCAGTATCCAGCAAACTGTTTTTTATCATGCTTTCTCTCTCACCGATCTGCTGTCTCCACATTGCAAAATACAGACCTTTTAACTCAATTAACTCCTGATGTTTTCCGGATTCTATTATTTCACCTCTTTCAAGCACATAGATGGTATCAGCATGCATGATAGTCGATAATCTGTGTGCTATCATAAGAGTAATGTGATGACCTTCTGAAGAGATTGCCCTGATAGTTTTATTTATTCCCTCCTCCGTAATGGAATCAAGAGCAGATGTTGCTTCATCAAAGATCATCAGATTCGGTTTTCTCAACAAAGCCCTTGCTATGGAAAGTCTTTGTTTCTCGCCGCCTGAAACTTTAACTCCACCTTCTCCTATGACCGTGTCCAGACCTTTGTCAGCTCTTTCAAGCAGTGTCTGACAGGAAGCTTTTCTAAGGACTTCATAGCAGTCTTCATCTGTAGCCTTCGGATTAACGAATAAAAGATTTTCCCTTATGGTACCCGAGAATAATTGTGTGTCCTGTGAGACAAAACCTATATTCTCCCTAAGACTGTCGAGATCCACAATGTCATATGGATTATCATTATATAAAATATTTCCTTCCATTGGTCTGTAAAGTCCGAGAAGAAGTTTTACCATAGTCGATTTGCCAGAACCGGACGGACCAACAAATGCGATAGTGTTACCGGTTACTGTTTTAAAAGTGATATCTGTAATAGCATTTACAGATGAAGACTGATGTCTGAAACTAACCTTATCAAATTCAAGCGTTTTAATTTTTTCAATATTGACGGGATTCAACGGTTTCGGATCAACAGGTGTATCAAGAATATCCTGAAACTTCTGCAGGGACACTTCGGCTTCTTTGTAAATATTCATAATGTTCCCAAGCTCCTGTAAAGGTCCGAATATATAAAAGGAATAAATAAAAAGAGTAAAGAACTGACCAGTAGTGATCTGCTGAGTAAAAATCAGATACATCATAAGAAGAAGTATGCTTGTCCGAAGTAAATTGACGATCGTGCCCTGAATAAAACTGAGACTTCTGATGTATTTAACTTTCTGCAGTTCAAGCTGAAGTATCTTGTCGGTGGCATTATTAAGCCGATCAGTTTCCTGCTGTGCAAGACCGAGACTTTTTACGAGTTCGATGTTGCGCAATGATTCTGTAGTTGAGCCCGCAAGTCCGGTAGTCTCAGCTACTATGGTCTTCTGAATGTTTTTGATCTTCTTACCGAATGATGAGCTTATCCATCCGATTATAGGGATAGCGCAAAGATAGATCGGCGCTATTATCCAGTGAACTGAGAAAGCATATATTCCGACAAAAATAATTCCAACAATTGATGTGAACAAAATATTAACACCGGTGGAGATTAATTTTTCTGAATCGATTCTTACTTTTTGCAATATGCCCAGAGTCTGTCCGCTCCGCTGATCTTCAAAAACAGAGTAAGGGAGTTTGAGTGAATGATTGATACCGTCGGAATATATCTGCGCTCCGAGACGTTGTGTTATGACATTTATGAAATAATCCTGAAAATTTTTTGCAATACGCGAAACAAGAGCGGCGCCTACTGCAAGCATTAAAAGAAAACCTACACCTTTCAGAAATTCTGATGTGGTATATTCAGAATACTTTGTGGCATAATCATCAATGACATGTCTGAATATTGCCGGATCAAGAAGTGAAAAGACCTGATTGATGGCTGCAAGTAATAATGCAAGTAAAACGAGATGTTTATAATTTTTTAGATAACCGTATAATAATTTCATGCGTGCAAATTAGTCTTATAAGGAATTGAATTCAATTTAATTTTAAATCAATTGGCATTTCCTAATATCAGTATAAGGATCTCTTTTCCGTTCAGAAAATGACAGCGATATGCTTTCTACAGAAAATTTATAAAAATGTTAGCATGTTGTGATGAAAGCTCCTTTCTTAAAACATTAAAAAATAACAGAGCTGATTTAAGCTATGCCCGGATCCAATTTCTTTTTTAAACTATCAATAAATATGCAAAGAAAAATCGACCGATTGCTGCAAAAATATATAAAAGGAAATTCATTCAACCTGCGGCAGAAAATTCAGCTCACCTGCTGTCATATAAGAAAAGACAATCGTTTCTATCAGGATAAATTTTATTTCTTCATTGCTCTGAAATTCTTTCGGCGATTTATCAAAGGAGGGTTTGTTTTGAGAATCAATTTTAAAAAAATGATCTCAGGTTATAATAATATTTTTATAACTTTTTAAAATTTACCCTTATACTACTGGCGCTGAATTTGAAAATATTCCCAAATTAAACTTGCTATGATTACGGAATAAAATTATTTTTATGTCTTTAATATAAAAGATTAATGAAAATATTTTATCTGATAATTCTTTCCGGATTGTTGATAACGCAGGGAGCCAGATCACAACCGGTTATCGCATTTACTTTTGATGATCCGGAAACCAGGGATGTTCCTGTACTTACATGGCAGGAGAAGAATGATTCAATATTGAATACACTTAAAAGGAATAATATCAGATCTACGCTTTTTGTATGCGGGCACAGAGTTAATGATGATTCCGGAAAAGAACTTATCAATAGCTGGGATATTAACGGTCATCAGATAGCTAATCATTCATTTGACCATAAATATTATCATTCCTCAAAATTCAGTTATGATGATTTCAAAGCTGATTTTCTCAAGAATGATTCTCTTATAAGCAGCTATAATAACTTCACCAGGCTCTTCAGATTTCCTTATCTTAAAGAGGGCAATACAATTTTAAAGAGAGATTCGGCAAGGGCATTGCTTAAAGAGATGAATTATAAAGAAGGATATGTCGGCATAGATGCCTCTGACTGGTATGTGAATCAGCTTTTAACTGACACATTAAATTTAAATAAAGGAACAGACATAAGTATTTATAAAAAGATATATCTTGATCATATAACAGAGCGGGCAGAATTCTATGATTCGCTTGCAACTTTGCTGACAGGCAGGAAAGTCAAACTGGTGCTACTTCTTCATCACAATCTGACGAGCGCATTATTCCTTGAAGATCTCATTCAGACATTTAAAAATAATGACTGGCGGATAATCTCATCAGATGAAGCATGGACAGATCCGGTTTATTCGGAATATCCCGATATTCTTCCCGCAGGCGAAAGCATTATCTGGGCACTGGCAAAAGAAACCGGCAAGTATGACGGCATTTTAAGATATCCCGGGGAAGATTCGGAATATGAAGAAGTTAGGTTCAGGGAAGTTATAAATGCCTCTCATAAATAATCAGGTATCAGAAAACCGGAATTTATAAAGCCGTGTGTTAAAGTGCATGATACGGGTTACATATAAAGAGTTGGATATTATAATTTTTAAAATTACACAAAATGATAAACAACGAAGAATTCAGAAAAATAGCTGTCTCTTTTCCGGAAGTAGAAGAGTTACCTCATTTTGAAAAGAAATCTTTTCGTATCAGGAAAAGGATCTTCGCTACTTTAAATGAAAAAGAAAACCGGGGTTGCGTAAAACTTTCCGAAAATGACCAGTATATATTCAGTAAAAATGAATCAGGCGCAGTTTATCCCGTTCCGAATAAATGGGGTTTGCATGGCTGGACAAATATAGATCTGAAAAGAATAAATAAAAGGCTTTTAAAAGAAATAATGAAATCGGCATATGCAGAAGTTAAAAACTGAAAGTTATAAAAAGATCCGGTTTCCAAATTACAGGATCAGACAAATTCCGGATCCGGATCTGTAACAGATCTTGCCAAAACGATATCTATAAATTTACATAAACTGACCGCTTATAACCGGCAGCAATTGATAAATACCTTTTTGCCGAGAATTATCCTATCCGTCCATAACATTTTAATGAATAATAGAATAGATACTTATGAACTCCGGCTAAACTTCTTTCTTATTATTATAATGATCAATTGCAGGGAAATCATTCTTTATTGGCTTTAAAAATTCAACTCACTGCCCGGCAGGTGATCACTGAAGTGCGTCCCGTTCAGTCCGGGGGGAGGGGTTATTTTTATGAATTTCCGGCAATTTATTTTTATAAACAGCGGGAGATTTTTCTTTGCCGGCTTTGTTTTGATCTTTCAATAGAAAACCGGTTAGATTTTTCTATATTCAGATAAATAGTAATTTTTATTAATCGTTTTGGATAAGATTGGGAAAATTCACAGTACAGTCCAAAACATTTTGTAAAATTAATAATTGTTTAAAATTCACTTCATAATCAAAGATTTCAAGCTGTGAAATGAAACAACCCTCCTGTAATGAATTTCCGGCAATTTATCACCAGAGGGAGATTTTTCTATATTCAGATAAAGAGTAATTTTTATTAATCGTTTTGGATAAGATTGGAAAATTCATATTCCAAATTAAAAATCCTGGATTGAAATTGCCTGTCATATTGAGTATTTTACAAGTTATTACAGAAAAACTTCAATAGAAAAAATGAGCCGGCTCGAAAAAATCAAAGAACATTTTAAAGATCTGAACATTGATTCCTTCCTGATAAAAAATTTAGCAAATATAAGATATATAACAGGTTTCTCAGGCAGCGCGGGAAGCGTTTTACTGACAAAGGATAACGATTATTTTATAAGCGATTTCAGATACAAGACACAGTCATCGAAGGAAGTTAACGAGAATTTTGAGATCATAATTTATGTCCAGAATTCACTTTTATTTCTTAAGGATCTTATAGAGAAACATGATCTTAAAAGGACAGGATTTGAATCAAATTTTATGACATATAATGATGTGCTTGGGCTGCGGGAACAATTTAAGGGTACAGAGTTTATACCGGTGGACAGTCTTGTGGAAAAAACAGTAATGGTGAAGAATGAGAAAGAGATCGCCGATACAAGAAAAGCAGTGGATATCACTGACAGGACATTCACGGAGTTATTAAAATTCATAAAGCCCGGTCTAACGGAAAGGGAAGTATCTGCTCAGATCTCATATTTGCAGAAGATGTTTGGAGCTGACGGTGATTCATTTGATGCAATTGTAGCATCGGGAGAAAGAAGCGCTTTTCCTCATGCTCGGCCGACAGATAAAAAGATCAGCAATGGCGAACTTCTTACACTCGATTTCGGATGCACAGTTGACGGGATGAAATCTGACATGACAAGAACTCTTGCAATTGGCGATATTTCTGAAGAATGCATGAATATATATTCAATCGTCAAGGAAGCTCAGCTTAAAGCGCTCGGCTCCGTTAAAGCCGGAATGAATACTAAAGTAATTGATGCGGTCGCCAGGGATTACATTAAGGAAAACGGATACGGAGATAATTTCGGTCACGGACTTGGTCATGGTGTCGGTTATGACATACATGAAAAACCCGCATTAAACGAGAGAACGGAATACATACTCGAGGTTAATAATATTATTACGATAGAGCCCGGAATATATGTCGAAGGCGTAGGCGGAGTAAGAATTGAAGATGATGTCATAGTCACTAAAGAAGGATGCGAGATACTTAACAGATCTTCAAAAGAACTAATAACTTTGTAAATTCAGGAAAGGGTTTCATCAACTAATACACACATTAAAAATAAATTTGAATAAAGTCTTAATCATATCATATTACTTTCCGCCAATGGGCATGGGAGGTGTTCAGAGAACATTGAAATTCGCAAAATATCTCAGGGAATACGGCTGGGATCCCGTTGTTCTTACCGACAGTCCCAAAAAATATTTTGCTGTGGATGAGAGTCTGCTAAGGGAAGCAATAGAATGCGGCATTAAAATAGAGAGAACAGGTGAAGAGATAACAGATGTAAGCAAGATCCAGATAAAGACTCCCAATGAAAAGATGAGGAAGCTTAGAAGCAAAAGCAGTCAGTTTGTTTTCATACCTGACAGCAAAAAATTCTGGATGAAAAAAGCCCTGAAAAAAATTGATGAAATATGGAAAAAATATGACGGCTTTAATGTTATATTTGCCACTGCTCCACCATATACTGATTTTCTTATAGGTCAGCAGGCAAAAAAGAAATACAAGGTCCCTCTTGTTATTGATTACAGGGATGCCTGGGTGGATAGTCCGGTATTGAATTATTATCCGACTCTTTTTCATAAAGCATCCAACATGCGTCTTGAGAAAAGTGTTTTGAGAGATTCCAACTGTATTATTACAACCAACAGACGTGTAAAGGAACTTATTATTTCAAGATACGGCAACATTGAATATAATGACGTAAAAATAATCCCTCATGGATATGATCAGGAAGATTTTGATAAAGCAGCGCAGTCTGATCTGCCCTTTACAGATAAAATGAGGATCACTCATTCCGGCAGTTTTTATACAAGGAATCCTAAATTTTATCTCGAAGCAATTTATAAATTTTTTGTTAAGTATCCGGAGTTAACCGATAAAGTAGAATTTTGTTTTATCGGGATTCTCTCCAAAGATAATCTGGCTTTGATAAAGAGTTATGGTATTGACAGATCTATCAGCATACTCGGATACATTGATCACATAGATTGTGTAAAGTATATGCTGGCTTCCGATGTTCTTTTTCTTATGATAAGCCGCGGAGAAAACGAAGACGCGGCTATGCCCGGAAAAGTGGGTGAGTATATCGGAAGCAGAAAAAACATAATAGCCTGCATTCCGGAGGGCGTTACTAAAAAGATGCTAGAAAAATATGAAGCCATAAGATTTACAGAAGAAGATCCGGAAGAACTGATGAATGTATTTTATGAATACTATAATCTTTATAAAGAAGATGCCATGCCGGTTGCAAATGAAGAAGTAGTGGAGATGTATGACAGGAAAGATCTTACTTATGAACTTGCCAAGGAATTTAATTTATTAGTGGACATTGAATAAAATATTTTGAAAATATTACTCATTGGAAACGGCGGCAGAGAAAACGCCATGGCATGGAAGATCATTAACTCCCAATCCTTTATAGATAGCAACAGCGTTTTATTCTGTACAACCGGAAATCCCGGAATAAATGAATTTGCCGAACCGGTAAATTTAAAACCCACACAAATATCGGAACTAACGGAATTTTGTTCTCAAAATGAGATAGGACTTACCATTGTAGGTCCGGAGATACCTCTTGCGCTCGGGATCGTGAATGAATTTGAAAAAAAAGGATTGAGAATATTCGGTCCCGGAAGAGAAGCTGCGGAGATCGAGTCAAGTAAAGTTTTTTCGAAGGAATTAATGATTGAATATAATATCCCGACAGCTAAGTTTAAAAAATTCTCCAGAGACAGTATATCGGATGCTGAAGAATTCTTTGAAAATTGCAGTTACCCTGTTGTAATAAAAGCAGACGGACTGGCTGCCGGTAAAGGCGTCATCATTGCGGAAGATAAGCATGTCGCAATATCCACTCTGATAGATTTTACGGAAAAGGAAATCTTCGGAGAATCAGGTTTTAATTTCATAGCGGAAGAATATCTTGAAGGTGAGGAAGTCTCGGTGTTTGTGATAACTGACGGTGATGATTATGTTGTTCTTCCTTATTCACAGGATCATAAAAAAATAGGAGAAGGTGATACCGGAAATAATACAGGCGGTATGGGTGCCGTAGCGCCGGTAAAGAAATTCATGAATGATGAGCTTCAGGGAAAAATTCGTGAAAGGATCATCGGACCGGTCCTTAAAGCTTTAAAAGATAAAAAAAGGAAATTCAAAGGCTGCTTATACTGCGGTCTTATGATAAAGGATAATGAACCGTTTGTGATCGAGTATAACTGCAGGTTCGGTGATCCGGAAACTCAGGCGGTACTTCCGCTTATCAGATCAGATTTTCTTGAATTGCTTACAGCATCCGCCGATAATAAAATCGGAAATTACAAACTTGAGATCTTTGATAAATATGCCTGCTGCGTGGTGATGTCCTCGGGCGGATATCCCGGTGATTATGAAACAGGCAAACCTATTACCGGAACTGTTAATGATATTAATGATCATGAAAATGTATTGGTCTTTCACTCCGGTACAAAAAGATCTGATGAAGGCGGCATCATAACCAATGGCGGAAGGGTCTTGTCAGTGACAGGAGTTTCAGATGAATCTTTAAAAAATGCCGTTGAAAATGCCTATAAAAAGGTATCGGAAATTGATTTTGAGAATAAGTATTTCAGAAAAGATATAGGAAGCAAGTTAGTGGACTGATTGGAGTGTGCGGAATGGGAGAAATTTTTTCAATTGTCTCTCCAGTTTTGTCATTCCCGAATGTTCTTAGCGGGAATCCATACAGATCATGGGATGAATTAAATCTCTGGTGAGTAATAGAATTAAATGTATTGATTGATGCTTTTTCAATCTAAATATAAAATGTAATTGATTGAATGCCAGTAAAGAGCAAGCGGAAATGGCAATGGGAGAAGAAGATTATGTCAATACAGGAAGTTGTTTCTAAATTATGTTTCACATTAAAGCATAAAGCGCCGCATTTTTTTTAAAGAAATAAAAATATTTAGAAATTTTATAATATAAATTTGAAAGTTTTAGTCACAGGCGGAACGGGCTATATTGGTTCGCATACAGTTGTAGAATTACAGGGGGCGGGATTTGAAGTTGTCATACTTGATAATTTATCAAATTCCAAAGCTGATGTTGTAGATAGAATTGAAAAGATCACAGGATCCAGACCGTTATTTGAAAAGGTAGATCTGTGTGATGCTTTTGCATTAAAACATTTTTTTAATGCATATGAGGATATTGATTCGGTCATACACTTTGCAGCTTTTAAAGCAGTGGGGGAGTCTGTTCAGAATCCTCTGATGTATTACAATAATAATGTAACAGGAATGATCAATCTGCTTAAGGAAATTTCGGAGAGAAAAATCAGTAAATTTGTGTATTCATCATCCTGCACAGTTTACGGGGAAGCAGACAAATTACCTGTATCGGAAGAATCCCCGATAAAGAAAGCAGAATCCCCTTACGGTTTTACAAAACAGGTGGGAGAGCAGATGCTATTTGATCTTTCAAAAGTTACTGATCTGCAGACTGTTATACTTAGATATTTTAATCCGACAGGAGCTCATGATACCGCATTAATAGGAGAACTTCCGTCAGGCATTCCAAATAATCTTGTACCTTACATTACTCAGACCGGAGCGGGTAAAAGAGAGATCCTTACTGTCAACGGGAATGATTATGATACACCGGACGGAACAAATATAAGGGATTACATTCATGTTGTTGATCTTGCAAAAGCTCATGTAAATTCAATTCAAAGACTTAACGGGGAATCTGAAAGATCAGACATTGAAGTATTTAATCTCGGAACCGGCAATGGAAATTCAGTTCTTGAAGTAATAAATGCTTTTGAAAAAACTACCGGAGTAAAATTAAATTACAGAATAGGACCAAGAAGAGAAGGTGACGTAGTCAGTATTTATTCGGACACCAAAAAAGCAAATGAAGTTCTGGGTTGGAAAGCTGAAAGAGATCTGAATAATATGATGATAACTTCCTGGGAATGGGAGAAGACTTTGTAGAGTGTTTAGAGTGTTTAGAGTGTTTAGAGTGTGTAGAGTGTGTGGAGTGTGTGGAGTGTGTGGAGTGTGTGGAGTGTGT
>CALMST010000210.1 GCA_937872315.1 uncultured Ignavibacteria bacterium
TGATCAAGGTATCAAATCCCGATATAATATTCCACATCTTAATTACTCTGCCTCTTACGTCGTATCGGTAGTATTTGAAGTTCCAGTCGTCGGATTTTCTGGTGCGATAGGCGGTGGCTGCGAGGTTGCCTTTGGTATAATTTAAGGTTGAGGTATATCCTGACACTCCCGTAAACAAATTGCTTACTACAGAAGTAGAAATGGTATCATAAGCATTGATAGTGTAATAGTTGGTCGGTTGAGTTTGGATACTTTGAGTTCCGTCAAAAGGGCTGTCAATGTCAAAAATACCGTCTCCAATTCCTGTCAGTCTGTTTAATCCGTCATAGTTTCTGAAAGTGTACAAAAAACTATTTATATTTCTCTGGTTAGCGTCCTGAGAATAAGTCAGATTATTACTGTTATCAAAAATAAAATCAGTCTGACCCGCATCGGGAGTTATTCGTTTTATTTGTCTTCCATAACCGTCGTATGAATAATAGATGTTTTTATCATTTGGCGTTTTCACTTGTGTTACTCTATAAAGACTGTCGTATTTATAATCTGTGATCAGCGATGTAGAAGGAAAGTCTTCTTCCGGAGCAGGTATGCTGACAAATTTAACCTCTCTTATAAGATTTCCGACAGCATCGAAATATTTATCAAAAGGATTTCCTTCTTCATCCGTAAAGCGTTGCTTTTCTATCAGATTTTTCACTGTGCCAAAGCTATAAATTAAAGAATCATAATAGGAATAGGAGTTCAATGTGGAGCTGGTGTCGGGATTCCTGGTTTTTATAAGTCTTTCGAGTCCATCATAAGAAAAATTTGTTGAATCCGAAAGTGCGTCAAAATTCACTGACGGTTTATTCATATAGTTAAATTTATATCTGTAAGTATTAAAGGTCGAAGCCGATGTATAAATGTCTTTTTGCTTTATATTTCCAAATCCGTCAATTGAGTATTTAATATTACTATAATTGTTTAATATTGAATTTCTTATTGAATAGACATTTATGGTGTGATTATCATCATCATATTTATATTTTATAGTACCGCCTTTTATGACGGGAATTTTAAGAGTATCGGAAATGTCTAAGTAACCAAAAATATTTACCCTCGGAGTATACCAATCGAACCAGTTAGTGTTTTGATTGCAGTAAGTCATATCGAGATAGAATTTAGGATAGGTTTGTGCATCGGGTTCGCCTATAAATGCAGAATTCAAAGTAATTCCATAAAGCTCTTTGTTACTATTACTGAAATTCATAATCAAGTTCTTAATATCTGCTTTCCTTTCTGTATATTGACAATTGTTTTGAACAGGAAGATTTATTGTATCTACAAAACTCTCAAGCGTAGTACTTCTTCTTCTCCAGTGGATATTGTCACATTCATGTTGATATGCATTGCCAAAACCCGAGACTCCTTTGATATATGTCTTATAATCATTCTTCGGGATCGTTCCATTTCTATCTGCTATGAATTCCAATGGCCACATTCTGAATATTGCCGAATCTACAGAACGATATTTTTGTGGGAAATCATTTTGAAACTGGATATAAGCGAAATTTGAGTTTTGAGAATTTCTATAGCTTATATCCATTTCGAATTGGGAATTATTACAGCCAACAAATTCAGAGAGAGTATGAGCTGTATAATAATCTGCTTTTCCATTTTCAGAATTATATAATCCCCAGGCTTCACTTTTTAACTCTCGTGTGATATATAAAGAATCTTTATGTATTATCTTTATTACACTATCAGAAAAATCGGAAAAATCGCCCGGTAAAGTTATAGAGTTTATTCTATGCATAGGTTCATATTTAAATTCTGTAAGATATCGGTTCTGATCTATCAATTTTGCAGGACTACCATCTGCTGTATATGTCTTATAAACTTTTGAAAGTGTGTCTGTGGTGCCACCTAAAATTTTGTAAATATCTATTCTTATTGGTAATCTTCTGTCATAGATCATTTCAGATGAATCAGCTACTGCTCCAGTATTGTATTTTATTTTATAATAAAACAAAGGGTAATCCGGAAAATCAGAATTTGGATCCGGCGGAGTTGCTTCTGATGTATCAGTAAGATGATAAAAAAACTTTTGAACTTGCCCGTTCGGATTTGAAATCAATTTTAAGTTCCCTTCCTTTTTTGGTAAGTTATCAAAACCTCCATACAAGTAAAGACCTACAGTGTCTCTTTTATAATATTCATATTCAGTTTCAATGAAATTTGAAAGATTATTTGCATCATACAATCTTTCGCTATATAGTTGCCCTTTATATCCTTCGGAACTTCCTGTATCACTTAAATAGGTTTGAATTTTTTGATACGTTAAAATATTTGTTGGTCTGTATTTCCGTATAGAATCTGACAACTGAATCTTATAATAAATACCGGTATCAAGAGGATCAACAAAAGGGTAGCTGAATTTGTAAATAAAATAGTTAAAGGTTGTTACAGTTACATTATTTAAAGGATCTGTTTCAGTCAATTTTCTTACCATGTAAGCAGAAACATAATCAAGTTCATCATGTACTACGGGAAAATATTCATATTGAAACGAATTGACTTTAGTTATCCCGTGATAGTCAGTTTTCTTTTCATTAATTAGGAAGGACCCATTAAAACCTATATTGCTTATTAATGGACCGTGTTCATATTTGAAAGTATGGATAATTGTATCTCCACTGGAATTTATTTTATTGTTTTCCCTTACGATCTTTGTTATTCCGCTGACATCTTTCAACTCAACAGGAAGATCTTCCGGATCAAATAAGGGGTATACTTTATAATAGTTAATTTTTTTCTGTTGTGATGTAGTCACATCCCAACCTGTACCTGTTAAATTATTAGTCTTCTCTCTTGTCGAACTATAGAAATCTGAAGTATCAACAGGTACATTTAAACTATTGCTAGAATTATCATAATATTCATAAGAAAATGTGGTTGTTGAAATTGGGAGTCCGTATTCACTGGAGTCTTTTTTACTGGAAAGCATATTTACGTAGAAAGGATCCCTGCCATATCCTTTATAATCGTTTTCGCTTCTTATAATTTCTTGAGAAGCATTGTATTGTACTAAAGAAACTCCGATACTGTCATCTTGAAAATATGAATAACCTCTTCTGCCTCCAAGAGTATTTCTAAAATTAGTTAATCTCTTTAAGTTATTTAGTGCTAACATGAACGTTGCCGGAGACAACTTAGGATTAATGACAGGTGAAAAAGTACGAACGTAATTTTCATAATTAATAGTGTTAACTTGTCCCAGTATATTTCGAATTTCGGAAATTGTTCCTCGATGGTTTTTAATATCACCTTGGTCAACTGGTAAAAATGCAACCGGTTGAGTGAGTTTTAAACTATAACTACCGTTTATTTCAGATCTATGATCTATCTTTAGTACCTGTGGTCCGAAAATAAAGTATAAACTGTTAACCGGACTCGTTGAAAATCCCATGTCAAACCCTATTCCTGTTATTAATGGTCTTCCGAAAATATTTGACATCCTGTATGGATGTTCCAGACTATATGATAAATTTATCGAATTATTATACCTATCCTTTATGCTTTTTAACAAAAGTACTTTTGGTCTTAGTGCCGGAGATATTGAACTCACGGTATCAAAATCAGAAAATCTGATTTTACTTTCCACAAAAATAAAAATCAAACCATCCCCGCGCATTAATTCTACCTTTCTGTTTCGAGCTCTCCAATACCCATCATTTTCTATTACGGAAACTCGAGCTTTGTAAAATAATTCTTTACCCTCATATGAATAGTTACCAGTGATGCTTGTATCTTTTCTATCATTAACCAAAGAAATAATTGAACCATCACCTGCCAGAATGTTTATTTTGTCAGGGTTAATTGAAGAAGGATCTCTTAACTGATTTCCGAAATGATAACCTGGTATGATTGCATGAACATCATTTCCGCTAACGATTCCTGTTTCTATAACATTAGAGAAAAAATTTGTTTCGAAATTCAATGTCTGAACTCCAATCCCATTAATATTTATTATCCACTCGGGAAAATTCATATTGTATTTTCCGGAAGTATAATTATTTATATTTGAAGTATCTCCGGTATTTATAATGTGACTTACAGATCCATTATAAGTAAGTCCTACATCAAAAATTAGATCTCCAGGAAGTTTATAATTATATAAAGGAATATTATAAATTAAATTTCCATTGAAATCATTAATTATTTCTGATTCGTCAAAACTAAAACCGTTTGATTTGTAAAATCCTCGTTCATTAAACATATTGCTGACATCTTTGAGTGGACCGGCTAAAGGAGGATTGTCCGCTGAAGAATCCGTTGGTTCTGTAGAATCTTTTGGATTTAAGAAATTCAAATTGCTTATTTCAGAAGAAATCAAGTTCTCTGATAAATTAGAAGACTTAACATTAGTTTCGTTTGAATAAAAGATTGAAGAAATGAAGCTAAAAGAAAAGAAAGTGAAGATAGAAATTACAAAAATTAGATTCTTCATGTTACAAATAGTAATTTGAGTTTTTTGAATTATATAAGTTCGCAGATAGAATTTAGTCTGATAATTTAACCATTGCTATTCTGGCTTACATTTTGATTTTTCTTATAATTATGAAATTCATTATAAGCGCTTTTTATATTTTGAATCTAAAGCCTAAAAAGCTTCTTGAACTGATTCAAATCCATATCAATCGCTTCATATACCATTGTCTTTGTCCCTTTCATAAATTATTAATTTGATAAAATTTTGCTCGATATTTGCAGTTGGAAATTCCTTGTAATTGATTAATATTGTATCCTTCTGACGCAGTCCTGTACCTATCACATACACACTGACTTATATAACTACATGCTCAATTTCTAAAGATTTATCTCAACTGGTTTGTTATCGCCGATTTGAATTACTAATCTTGGTCTACAATATTTATAACTACATGTCCCAAAATCATTTTCAATTGCCTTTAATATTCCTCTGTAGGTTACATATGATTCAAATTGTGCAAACCAACAAGTAGTAATATCTCTTCCAACATTCTTAATTTTTATCCAGCCATTTTCCTTAAGACATTCATAAATTTCTTCCCTTTGACTAGTTGAAACTCCGGGAAAATCAGCGGATACTAGTGCATACATTTATTTTGTGTTTTGTAGAATTTAAAAAAAGAGTATAATTTCAATTGCTAAGCATTATTATTAGAAAATGCGAAACATTGAACGGACACTTTTTTGGAATTGTCGCTCTTTTGGAACTCCATAAGTTTTAAATGAATTCGTTTTTCTATATCACGGATATAAGATTATCAAATGATATTAGAGTTTAAGCTTCATCCGTTTCACAGAATTAGATAAATTTCGAACTTGTATGGATTATTTTATTAGTATCATACCCCTTGTCTTAGTATACCTATCCGAAATCAGTCTGTAAAAATAAACACCACTCGTATATTTGCTCCCGTCGAATGTTAGCGAATAAGTCCCGGGTTTTAAATCTTCATTTACAAGAGTTTCAATCACTCTTCCGAGCACATCGAAGATTGTGAGTTGTGTAAAGGCAGAGGTTCTGATATCGAATTTAATCATAGTCGCCGGATTAAAGGGATTTGGGTAATTCTGATAAAGTGAAAACCTTTCAGGAACTAATGTTGAATTCGGCTGAATGCCGACCGGCTCGTCGGGGGGGATGAAGCCGTATTGATTTGTACGATAACGATCGTGACTATACTGCGGCCAAGGGAAGTCTTCATTAGTGTATGGGATTCCGGGAATTGTCCATATGTGAAGATAACTTTCATTTCCTGTAAGAGAAGAAATGGCAATTAATTCAACCGAACCGTCATTATTTAAATCAGAAGCTGAAATTGCTTCTACTAAACCTACCGGTCTAAGCGGTGACCAGGATAAAGGGGAGCCGTCATAATAATAAGCGAAGACATTCCCAAAACCGGAAGGTTCAATTGCTTTCCAGTTGTTCGCTAATAGATTAAGATAATTCCCATTTGTAAATTTACCTATGATTGGTGTTACATAATAACTGCCATCACCTTCTTGCGGCCAGCCATTTAGTCTGTCCAGGTTCGTTGAATATAGTGTTAAATTGGGAAATCCTTGTCCTCCTAAAGCAAACTCCGGGTTTCCATCCTTGTTTACATCGCCTATTACCAAGGTTCCTAATGAGTTTATAGAACTTTGATAATTTTGATTCAGTACATCACTAAAAATATTGTATTTAGTTAATCTGTTTATTCTATTTCCTGTTATATCAGATCTGCCTTCAGAGACCATTAGTATAAATGTCGAATCAATGTTATTACTATTCAGAATAAGAGAAGGCGATGCCCCAAAGTTTGAATAAAGAGAATCATAATAGTCCGGCCAGTTATTTGAAAATGCTGAACCGTCAGATCTGTAAATTCGTAAAGTTGCGGAATCTGCCCAGGGATATGAACTTAATTGCTTGTATGTAGCAAAAATAATTTCTGCATTCCCATTGTTGTCAATATTTCCTATTGCAGGATTTCTATTCGCCTGTCCGACTATTGGTTGAGGCCAACCATTCCGTATTTCTCCGTTAAAATTGAATACACAAATTTCTCTTAATCGATTAACAATTATTTCCAGTTTTCCGTTATTGTCCAGATCATAAAGACTGATAATTTGAGAAGGACCAAGATCCACGTCTATATATGAAATCGGAAAACCGCTTAAACTATTGCCGGACCTGTCAATAACGTCTATCGAATTGGAAAACCTGATAGCAATATCCAGATATCCATTTCCATCAACGTCACCGGAAGCAAGATTCCTTATTGGAGTATTATATCCTTTTGGGTAGCCGTCCTGAACCTCCCCATTGCTATTAATGACATACAACATATACGAAGGTGTTACTGCTCCAGCCACTACAAAAACAATTTCCCTTTGTCCGTCTTTATCTAAATCAGTTATAAGAGGAACGCTTGCACCGGAATAAGGAGCTCTTAAGCTATCAATGATTCTTGGAAAACCGGGATAATATTCCGGTGTTTGGGATTGTATTGAAACAACGAATAAAAAAATAATTAAAACTATTTTTACTAATATATTCAAAGTATATAGATTAAAATAAATTGCAGGCAGAAAATTTCCGCCTGCAATTAAATAATAATATGTTAATAGAATATTGTAACAGGAACATTTACAGTTTCGTCACCGTCATGATAATGTCCAAGTAAAGAACCTGAACTTGCATCGTTAGGAGGATCTGGGTAATATACATAGATATCGTAAGTTCCTGAAGCTATAGTTGTATAGCAAATTCCATCTCCACCTGTAAGTCCCGAAAACTGTGTTACTCCACCTTGTTTCAGGAGAACCCTTGCTCCAATCTTTGATACATTAACGTTTAATTGAGGAGCTACCGAAATACTTTCTTTATCTGAATAATTACCTGAATTTTGTGATATAAAAGCAGACGTTAATCCCAAAGTCAAAAGTAAAACTGATATTACAATTATTTTTTTCATTATATACTCCATTTAAATTAAGTTTTAGAAAAATTATTTAATACATATTAATATGAAATTTTAAACTTTAAGGTGGTCTTATCATATAGATACCCTCCTGAGTTGTTTTAAAAAATTTTTTTAAAAAATCTGAATATATCGACTCGGCTACTCATTTATTAATTTCCATCCTCAACAAATTCCATAACCTACGTGTCTTCTATTCTTATAAATAATTCCATAAAATTGATTTAAGCATAAATAAAATATTTTCAGAACTGTATGGACACTTTTTTCGATTTGTCGCTTTTTTTGAGTAGAGTTTCGAAGACCATACAAAAAAACAGTTTCTTTCAGATTGGATTTAACCAATTTGTCAAAAATAATTTCGTATTTTAAAATTCATTTTTAAAACAGGGTTTGATTGACAATTTGATTAGTCTATTTACGTTAAAGGCAACCAACAATCTTCTTCATCAGCCAAGAACCAATATTCATAGACTTGCTCCCTAGCTTTAGGTGAAATTGTTATCGGCGGTAAATCCGGTGTGAAATCTAGGATGGGTTCATGAAGCTCTGTTCTCAAGTTGTTTCTTCCTAATCTAATCCAGGCAGTATACGGATCCAAGTCCATTAGCTCTCTGGGTGAGACACTAAGTATCTTTGAAAGCCTGACCGCTTCCACATCGCCACAGGCAAATGAGATCAGCGTATCGGCGTTTCCAATTATCGTATCGAGTATTCTATCAGGAATCTGTCCGAAGTTTTGGTGAGCAAGAATAAAACCAACAGCTGACTTTCTCGACTTTGCCAGTAACTCTTCAAAGAGTTTACTTACTACAATCGAAAACTCATCCACATAAACTAAGAGTGGTTTTGGTTCTCTTAAGAATTTGTTGTTCGAATATTCACTATACGAAAGTACAGCATAGACAAGTAAATTGGTTAGATAGATTTTGCTGTTATGATTCATCCGTGAGGTATCAACTAATATCACTTTGCCTTTATCAACAATATCATTAAGGTCAACTTCATTTGGTCCGATCACAAAGTCCGTCATTTCACCGGTTGAAATTTCCATAAGCCTGGCAGCTACGCGTTTAGCGCTTTCCTGTTTTTCTTTATTACGCGGATACTTGTACTCCATTTCATCAAACTCTTTCCAATACCGGTGTTCTTCCGTTTTCCCGGCTTTGATAAGCTCACCGAGAAGTTTTTCTCGTTCATCCTTGTAAAGCAATAATTCGGTAATGTACTTGATATGTTTGTTCTCGGGTTTTGTGATTGAACGCATTGCCATGTTGATAATTTCTCTCATGAGGACGGTGCTTTCAGGATTTGAAGCGGTGAGAGTTATTAGTACATCAAGCACTTGGATGAATTCCTGAATCAACGTATCAAGTGTATATCCTTCTTTATTTATCGGATTAATGATCTTTGGGCTTTCGATCGAGATATAGGTTACTCTTCTTTTATCCTTTATCATGTGATACAGCTTCCGGCAGCTTAATCCTGACGGATCAATGAAAATTACTGATGCGCAAAAGTTAATGTCATAAAGTGCCATATTCTCCATCAGAGTTGACTTACCTTTGCCGGTTTTGCCGATAATATATGTATGATCAAAACGGGTTTTAAGATCATAGATTTCCGGCAAAGGCTTGTCGTAATGATCGTGGTGGAGTCTTCCTAAATCTAATTCATACCTTGTCATTGTTGGTGTACTTATGTTTTTCCTTTTTCATTTTCTCTTCAAACGTTTCAGCTTCTGCTCTAGCTTTCTTGACCTCCTGTTCTTTTAGATCTTTAACAAAACCTGAAATGTCTCGCTGAATATCCATGTCGTTTTGGAATTCGCTGTTACTGCCAACAAGACAGGCAATAATGTAGGCTTGCCAGATTGCCGGCAGCTTATCAACACTTTCCAGGGCTTTCTTTAGGATTTCTACTTTCTCACGTTCGACATCTGATTTGGCATCCTTCATCTTAGCGTCAGCTTTGGCGTGTAATTCTTTAATAAAGGTCTGAACCTTCATGTCATTAAGCTGAGCCATTGCAACTAACACATTTGTTTCTGAATGCTGGAGTTGATGCCTGATTGTCTCAACTGTTAAGTTATGTTCTTCAGCCCCGATTTGATCTTCATAGATCAGTGATTTAAGCCAATAATCAAATTTAGTCGAATATGCTTCCTGAATCGGCGCTTGCATGGCTTTTAGATTCTTTGCCAACTCACTTGGTAATACAAAGTATGTGACCAGAAAATATACGCACGTAATCGTTAAACACAGAAAGAAAAGTTCGATTGGAGTTAAAGCATTAAATAAGATTTGCTTCTTTGACGCAAATTGAAATACCGGTAACTCTATTGTATAGCCCATGAGGACAAAAAAGGCGGCTATGATAATAAAGCCAATGATTTGTTCTTTTGCTATTTTCATATTTATAAACGTTTAAGGTTTTCAAAATATTTTAAGGTGTTATCCGTTGATGCGTTGATTCAAAAAAGAAACAAACTCCTTAACCATAGCATTCATAAAACTTGGTTTAGCTTCACCGTTTTGTTCATACTCACTAATCAGTTCAATATTTTCCTTTTCGATATCAGTTAAAAATGATTCAATGTTACTATTAATCGGCTGATAGCATGGAAATGATTGCGCGTAATTGATTAAGTCCAGAGACGAAAAAATATAATTGTGTCTCATAAAGATCTCATTACGCATCAGCCGCAGGACATCAGGAGACCTGCCTGATATATCTTCCTGGGTCAATTTCCGAAATGAACTCTCGGGATAATTACCACATAGATTTGTCGGTCCGGATAAATTCTCCGATACTCCTTCCGTCCGGGCAGTCGGTTCAGTCTTAATTCTTGGAATACTATCGGTTGTAAATAGTCCGCGTTTGATCTTTTCGGTAATAATTTGATTTTTCCGTACCAGCGTTAAAGCGGAATCAATCAAGTTCTGAGACAACAGCTCACTGACGGTTTGTCGAAGAATACTGTCTTGTTTGATTTGATAATCAGCGATTTCTTTTTTCGCATCAACTGCCCCGAAGTATTCTTTGAAGCTTAAGAGATCTTTCGATTTCTTGTTGTCATCCATCATTAAGCGTGTCATCGGCAGATTAGCGGAAAAGTAATACCAACCGACGGGAGTTACACAGATCAGGAAGAGTAAAAATGCAATCCCGTACGATCTGCCGAAACGTTGTTTAAGCAAGCTTGATAGCCACAGCATCACGATGATAAAGAACATCGGGATGAACAGGAAAAAGAAATTAACGCCATTGGTAAGAGTGATAATGGCACAGATTAGAACTAAGACAATGCCGATCAGGACATTGTATTTTAAGTTATTCATTAGATACCTCCTTTAGGAATTTAAATCCGCTTCCAAAATCTTTTTGAATGTTGCCGATAATGTACACGGAGAATTTAATGGTTGAAATATCAGGCTGTGGAAAACCTAACTTTTTTGCTAATGTTAGCCACGTAGTATAGAACTCTTTGTCGTGAGCCAGTCTCAAATACTTCTCACGTTTGCGATCAATGTAGTGCTCCCAATCAGGTTTTTTGGCTTCAATTTCTAAAAAGGTTAGTTTGTATCGTTTGTTTTCTTCATCGAGACGAAGCAAAAGTGCATCAGGCCGTAACCACACTTTTTCTGTTCCGAAACTTGGATAGAGTAAGGCTTTAAAATGCTTGAGCTTCATTATCTGGATAAGCACTTCGGTATTTTGTATTTCATTGAGCATTCCTTTTCCGGAAAGATTTTTTGGCAGTATATCAATATTAAAACCTTTAGCTTTCAAAACCGGAAGTGTTTTATCGGCGGTTGTGTAGACTCCTTCAGATCGTTCTTCAAGCCATCCTTTTTTACACAGGTGATTCAGACTCTTTAGAGTCGAAAGTCTATTGTAAGTACTTCTGATTTTTTTGAATTGGTCTTTGCTGACATACTTAAGCATGCGAGTGTCATAGAGCATCTGGTATGTCGCCTTAATGGTTTTATTAGTAGCGCTCTGTTGCTGAATTGAAGCTATGTCTTCTTCAGCTTCTTTGATGAAGTCTGCGTATTTTAAAAGTGTATCCATTTGTGAATTCAATTTAATGGATACAAAAATACGCTAGCGTATTATGATTGGCAACGGAAACAATTTCGGGTTTGGTTACTTATAAGGAGGCAATACGTCGATGCTGTGTAGAATATTTTCTTTCCAACTCAGCCGCCTTTTCTTTGAGCCAGAGCTTTGAAGCTACAATTTTATGATCTTTGGTTATCCTAAAAATCTCTTCGACATTAGCCGATTGATTCATCGCATTCTTGATTAATAGTTTCATACATTTTATAAATCGTTTAAACGGATCAGCTGTTGCGGCTCCAATATGCTGGTTTGTCATAAATTTTCGAAGTGACTCGATACAATCCAGTGAGGATTCATAATATCCGAGTTCATAGTAGATACATATCTGCATATGTAAAATATCACGTGTCATCGAGTAATGAGCTCGTTGTTCAATCAGCCGTAATTCCTCTAATGCTTTTGCAAAATCCTTATCTCTTTGAAAGGCAACATTTGCATTACGATAATGGAGTAACATGTCCTGAATTGGCGGTTCAACTTCACATAGGTATTTTTTCATTATATTAGTTGTCCAATCAAATCGGTATGTGTTATCGCCTCTGACTATGATATTCTTAAACTCGACTAACGATAACTTTTCTTTGCCGGCTGCTTTGTACGCAGCATTCTTAAAAAAAAGCTCATACATTTTGAACTCAACATCCTCAAACTCCGGATATTTCATCGCTATCCAAAAACCAAAATTGCGTTCATAAAAAAGATCAAAACGCTCATCAAGACTGAGGTCACTACTAATACTTTCTAATATATTGACAAACTTACTAAAGTAATGCCCGGCTTCTTTACTATCAGTAGTTCGAAACAAATAAATGAGCCAGTATATCTCTATTAACTTCTTGGCGGTTTTTCCGGGGGTGAGTTTTATTGCTTTCTTAATAATATGTTCAAGTCTTTCATTGGGAAAGCACTGCCTGAATAATTTATACATTTCAATCTCCTCAAGCTTCATGTTATAAGAGTTCGAATGAGCAATTAGATTGATGATAACTTTAATTGAGTCAAAGACAAAATAAAACAAAAAAGAAAGCCAGGGATCAGCCTGAAGCTGTATAACTTTATCCATATCAGTTTGAGTTCGAAGCTTTACGTATGGAGCTAATCGCATGAATTGGATTTGTCCAGATGTATATCGCATATAAAAATCTTTTACACGATTCTCAGATGACTTGTTGAGATTGGCAATAACACTCGAGTGCTTTTGATCAAACAGCTTATTAAGTGCTCGTTTTTGAAATTGATACAGGAGTGATTCATCATAGTAATACTTATCAGTGGAAATTTCCTGCAATACCAGGAAATGCTCGCATAAATTCTTTAATTCTGCAAAATGCTTTTTAACAATTGAAGGACTCTTCGTCCCCAGCTTTTTCATTAGATACTGGTTTGAAAGTTCGGAAAACTCCGGATAAAACGGTTTGAGAATCTTAAAGAATTGAATCAGTTTAGGACTGTGGCGCTTTCGTTCGGTGCTTTTGCCAAAGGTGAATCTCCCCCCGAGCGTATTTACGAATTGACCGAGAGATAGAAAATGCTCGAAATCGGAAATCTCTTTTTTGGTAAATGTTTTGAAAATTTCCAGGGCTTCATAGCGGAGGGTCTTTGATTTCATACTGTTTTTTCCTTTTTTTAGCTTTTAAATTCTTAACATACAGTCTCCTTTCATTTGGTTCTTTGAATTGGGGTTAAACAAATATCGTATTTACGCTATTAAAAATAAGCCCAAATTCTTATACGGTTTCAAATGCTTTAAGCTAATAAAATATAGTACTTACAAAAAATATACGCTGGCAGTTTATAGGCGTGAGCTGTCATTCTCGAACTTGCTTGTCTCAAAAGTTACAAAGCAAGTTCGAGAAATCGTTATCACTTCCCTTCGGACCATAAGTGATAACGATGATATGGTAGCTTGAACGGGTTGGCTCAGGGAACTACTAATACTACTAACTTACTCTACTCTACACTTACTCTCACTACTCTCACTAACTCACTACACTACTCTACTTACTACTTTACTTATACTTACTTATAACTAACTTACTAACTTAACCTCCCACTCTAACATCCATCCATCCATCCCAGAACATCTCACCCCCAGACCGACCATACCACCCCCATCATCCCACCACTAACCGGCCATTATCCAGAACTATTCTCATCCGAATCATCACTAAAATTCATCAATTTACTTCTGTCCACAATTCCGTAGACTTTGCACAATCATCCTCAATCCTTGTCAATTCAACTTCTGTTTACCTCCTTGTCCTCAAGCTTTTCAATACAGACCTTTTACTTTGACAGCAACCACATCTTTCATAACGGTGCCAGGTATCTCGATTAAAAATCACATGTTCCTCTTCTTCACCTTTTCGCCAACAGACGATGTATCCATCTAATGACGTACGCCCTTCTACATTCAATTCCTCCATATCTACCTTATGCTTCCTTAACCAGAGCATTACTGAATGTTTAAACTCCTTAAGTTCTTTTCTTGTAATAGTCATATAGGTATAGTTAATCTTAGATAATAAAAAAAGAGAGGCAACTATACAAGCTGCCCCTCTATACCTTCCTGAAACACTACACATTACTGAACTTTGTTCCTTAGCTCTTCCCGGTATGTGTTAAAATGCCGGCTATCATAGGCATCCCACTCGCTGACGTTGTATATCCCGAATTCACCACTCAACTCATTCCAGTCAAAGTTTCGCTTCTTCCACTTTCCATAGTCATCACCGAGAATATACAATGATCCGCACGCATCATCTTCAATCGGAATATCATTCATTTGAAACCACTGGACTAACTTTTTTAAGACCTTCTTGATTTCTTCGCTTTGCTCATACATATGAGTTTGTTTAAAAGCAGTAATAAAAAACAGAGACAATCTGCTTACTTGCCTCTTTATATAAAAACAGCAACGAGAGCCCGCCGAAGTCACAGGTGGAGATTTTGTAAAGCAAAATACTACCTTGACTGAGGAAGGGCTGTTGCTACAATGAAAGAGAGGCAAGGAAGCTATGGCTTACTTTACTGGAGATTGATCTTTTAGTTTCAGATAAGTATTGAGGACTTCCTTTGCATAAAAATAACCTCGCTGTTTGCATCGAATCCAAAAAACTATAAGAAGGGGTATTAAGCAAATATAATACCGGTAATCGAATTGCCCAATGATGAATATAACTAAACTTATAATTGCAGTTGTTAGAATTGATCTTGAAAAAACATATAAAGAATTAAAATCATCTACGCGTGTATCTTTTGAGCCGTTTGCATATCGCATTGCAATGTTAAACAAAACATCATTTGTATAATTTGCAGGTGCTTCCTTTATCAATAACAATTTTGCCTTTTCATATTCGCAAAATTTAACCTTCCAAATTCCTTTGCCATCTAAAAGTCTGTTTGAAGGTTTGCCTCTCCAAGTAAAAAAGTAAAAGTCTTCAAGCCAACTACCGATTGTATTTATAAGATAACCTAATACAAATGCGGCGGCTGTGTATATTATAATAAAATCTTTTTCAAATTTGATGTTTAGAAAATCCAATAAAAGTATCAGTAGCAAAAAGCCCGGAATGAGTGATGATAAAATATCGTAAATCTTAAAGTTAATATTCATAGTGATTGTTTAAAATAATTATAGATTTATTTATTTCATTTCTCCAATATAAAATCCAAAAGTTTCACCAACAATTAACATCAATGCAGGGTAACCATAGTCGGCCATAACATCTATCAGCCAAGCAAACGCTCTTTTGTCATCAGAACTAGGTTTGCAACTGAATCCTTTAGGATGAGAATGCCATTCTCCAATATAATATAAATTATCAGAAGTTATTCTTGCTATGTCTTTTATATTCCGTTCTAAGCCCTTACAACCCCTTATATAAACAGTCGGCCACTCAACGCTATCCGGCGGTGAAGGTATTGTGTCCACAACATATACAATTTTTCGTTGCATATCGTGACTTCCAATCAAAATACCTCCGGTTTCATTTGGAAGTTTTGTATTTCGCAAATGATTGAATTTATTAAGTAAATAATCATCGGTTATAATTGTCCAATCACCCATGGTAAAAATGGAACATTTACTTGAAGGACATTCATAATTAATAATACTTAGACTATTTTCATTTATTTTCCAAATCTTGATCAAGGATTCACTTGAATCGATGCAATTTCGAATTGCTCTACTAAGAATACCTGAATGAATTGAAACAAGATCTTGAGGTAATTTAAATGATACATCTCGACAAGAATTTCCTACTCTTATTCTTTCTTTCGCTGACACTAAGTGATCATGCAGTTCTTCTTGCTGAATTAAATAGCGATAATAAATCATTTCTAGGAAATCTAATCTAGAATTTCTATTTGCATCTTCACACAAGATTATACTATCAAGTCCATTTGGATTTAAAAAAGCAGAAATTCGTTTAGCCGGTGAATTTACATCGATTGCCAATTTTCTTGAAACAGGTACTGAAGCAGCCATGTCAAGGATTATTTCTGCGTTCAAGTAAGCAGTATTTATCGATTCAGAATAAGAAGAAGGGTATAGAACATTTGCAGGAATTGATACCACTTGTTCCAATCCTAAAAAGTCATTTGCTTTTATTTTCAATCTCTCGGTTTTATTAAAACCGATATCATTGTGAAGTAGAGTATGTCTTGCAAGATTATGAGGTAGCAAAATGTCTTTATCGACTAAAGTCCAATTACCTATTCCCATTCTATTAAGATTCATAAATATGTGTGAACCTAATGAACCCAATCCAACTGCTACTATTGCTTTATCTTGACATTGCTCTACTCCAGCAGAGAAGTTAGCAATACTTTTGGTAAATGACGGAAAAGGATTTAGCAATTCTACTTTGAGATCTATTCCGTTGATATCACAGCTGATACCTCTGGTTGCTATATTATCACTCACTTTTATTTCCCAAAATCCTATTTTTTGTTTTATTGTAGCTACTTTTTCATTTACGAAGAAAGCATACAAATCATTACTCTCAGCCAATGATGATTTACTTCGCAACTTGGGTAATCGTATTAAAATCAAAAGTGAAAATTCCGGCGTGGTATTGAATTCATAATACTTCAAACCCTCTCTCAGTATAGTCAACAAATCAATATTAGCACTTAAAAGAAATTCGTGCAGTTGAAAAATGTTTTTGGGAACAGCACTAATTAAACCGTGTTGTTGTGGTTCTCCATTAATTATAAAAGTTATGCAGGTTTTAGAATTGGGTTTTTTTACTTTGTCTAGTACGTATGTTTCATGTCCGGATTGACTTATGATACTAGAAATTTCAAGCACCAAAAAAGGATTTGAAGTTAAAGAAAATATCTCATATGGAATAGTTATGATATTAGTTGAAGGAAGTAATAGCGGTTCAAGCCCTTGATCGTCAGTATGTAGTTTATCTATGGAAGTTTTTGCAAGCCAATTTCTAATATCTTCTAAAAATCTAAACCCTGTCCACCTTAATTTTAATTCGTCAAAAGGTTCTTCATAGATACACAAACTTCGTGGAAATTCTTCCTGCGTAAGATTAATATGCGGAACCTTTGGAAAATTATTTCGCAAAGCATAAACATTTGGAATCGTATTCCCTTGGTAGAAATGTACGGCGATTCTTTCTTGATATTGTATATCATGAAGCACTTTCTGCGGTCGCTGTACTTGCGTATCAAATATGATTATTTCAATACTTTCATTAACTTTCTTACATGACACAAGCTTACTAAAGCCTGATATGTTCACGGCACTACAAAAATCCATTGCATAAGGAAATGATAAATCTTCTTCCTTTATTTTTTCTCCGGGTACATCAATATACTTCATAAATTTCCTTAACCTGCTCTCGGAGATTTCTTACTTGAGATATATGGTCCTGCTCCATATGAGGACTTAATTAAAGTCATCCCACTTTCTTCAAATGTAAGTTCTATGGGCTCTGGTTTTGATACTTTAGGAAATTCCATTGTAACTATGAATTCACCATCAAAATTTTTCATTAAATCCTTATAATAATTTGCTGCCTGGCGATGCGGAGGCTGGTCAGTATCCCCACATGGAATCGGATCACTTGTAGCAACAATTTTAGCTCCCGGATTAGCTTGATTAAATATCCAATCAACATTTTCCTTTGGTTTAGTTTTCTCTGAACCCTTTTCATCGCTCAATGATAGATAACTGCAGTGGTGGGGAAGCTTAAATGCATCATAGTTTAATCTAAAATTATTCATATGGTATTTAGTAATATTTACAATTTCCTCCCATGCTTCCCAAGTTGTATCGGCACTCAACATAAGCTTTGAAATGTGCTCTGCGTTTCGTAAACAAACCTGCATTACAATTGAGCATTCATTTCTTTCAACTAATGTTCCATCATCCTGACGCAAGGCAAATGGTGAATGGACGAAAAACTCTATTCCATCAGTTTGAAGATCAAAACCCGGGACTAATTTTCCGGCATCAACAAAAAAATCAGAGTACTCATTAATATCCAAACCCTCGTTATCAAACCAACTCTTAAGTGTTTCGGGTCTTGAAAAAACTCTGATCCCTTTCTTGTTTTTCAGTCGGTATCGTGCTTCTGCTCGTAAGATTTTTCCTTCATCCTCTAAATCTCCATCACTAATAATAGCCGCCGGAACCCAAATCTCATTTAGTTTAATCCTTTCATCCGACTGATACTTTGCCGCATGCTCCAAGTAGAATAGTTCGGAAAATCCCTTGTAGTGGTCATTGTCACCATGAGTGAAAACTTGAACATCAATGTCATTCCTCTTGGCGGCTTCAACTTTATTACGGATTGCATTCTCTAAATCGATGCGAACATCTGCATCATCGTTTTGATCTCTCATGTTTGCATAATCAACAAGAATAAGTTTGCCTTGTTCTGTTTCAATCAAACAACAATCGGCATTTCCGATTGGATAGAATGTTACTTTGTGCATATAATTTCTCCTTTCAAATTAATAAAAAAAATTTTGGAGTAAACATTTCCATTTTTTAAATTTCCGGCAAAATGCCAACAACTACTCCCTGCACTCTAAAATCTTGCGTAAGTATAATCGGTTTATGAGTGGGGTTGTCGGAGTGAGGTATTAACAAAATATAATTATCTTTCCTTCTAAATTCTTTTAATGTGCAATCAGCGTTTAATATTGCAACGACAATATCTCCATTGCTTGCTGTTTCCTGCTGTTTAACTAAGACTAATGTTCCGTCAAAAATATTTTTTTTATTCATCGAATCACCCTTTGCTCTCAAAATAAAATATTGATACGGCGGTCGAGCTAAAGCCGTTGAAACTGAAATCATATCTTCAATATGTTCTTGTGCGAGAATCGGCTGCCCGCAGGCAATATTTCCAACAAGTGGAACTTCGACAGTTTGAGAATTACTTTCTGCTTCTGGAAATTCAGTTGAAATTTCAAATTGCCCGTCAAATTTTTTGATATATCCTTTTTCAATCAAAGAATCTAAAATCAAACTGATTGACCTTGTTGATTTATACCCAAGTAAGTTCATCAATTTTCTGTATGAGGGAACTTCTCCGGTATGAACCTTCCAGTTTCGCAGGTGCTTCAAAATTTGCTTTTCTTGGTCTGTTAAATTCATAAAGTTTTATATTATACGCTTAGTATACATATTGTATAAAATAAATGCAATGATGTTTACTGTACCAAAAATTGTGCTAATTTTAGATAAAAAAGCCACTCATACAAATTGTAGAATGGCTTCGCTGTGTAATAACAGCTTGCGAAATGACACTATTAGGACTTTTAGATATGTCTATTTTTGAGATGTTGAGAAATGAACTCATGTCTTGTCTCTTTCCTTGACTTCAGTAAACGCTTCACAAAATTCACAGTATGTATATTTTTGGTCTTCATCAATGTCTGCTGATGAAAGACAATTAACGCATACAAATGCTGATTCCTTAAAAAGCGAATCGAGAAATTCCTCATCATCTTGAGAAAGAACGATTTCACTGTCCATGCTTTGACTCCTTTTTAGATTAAACATTTTTCTTTAAATGACAAATAAGTGTTAGAAGTAATAATCAGATGATCTAAGACTTCAATGCCCATAATTTTTCCGGCATCAACCAATCGCTTGGTTATTTTCAAATCATCCTCACTCGGATCAGTTTCTCCGGATGGATGATTGTGAGCAATAATCACATAAGCCGCATGTCGTCTGATTGCCATCTCGAACGCTTCACGTGGATGAACTAAGGATGCTGTCAATGTACCGATACTGATTTCATCAACCGCAATTAAATTGTTGCGCGTGTCCAAACTACAGACAAAGAAATGTTCCTTGTAATAGTTTGTCACTTTATTTTTGATCTGTTCAAACAACATATCAGGTGCAGTTATTGGATTTGTTTTTTTGCTTGGCTCGTTGTTCACATTCAGTCGCTTGGCGATTTCAAGACAAGCAAGTATTTTTCCGGCATGCGATACTCCAATTCCTTTAATTTGTACCAATTCTTGAATCGTAGCCTTGTGAATATTTTCAAGCGTCTTAAATGTGACAAAGAGTTGTTGCGCAATCACAATGCTGTGATCCGTTCCGATAATCAGGGCTAAGAGTTCAATATTGGTAAGATACTTTTTGTCAAGGTGGGTGAGGCGATACAGCGGTCGGTCAGTCACCGGCAAGTCGCATACTTTTATTGTCATATCGCCTCCTTTTTCTTGTAAGTTTGTTGATGATTTTTGTCTAATATTAGCTCCAATACCTTTTCAACATCAGACACAACTCGAAGCACTGCCGAATGCGGAGACATCTGTATTTCTTTGGCATACCCTTCAATGTAGCGATAGGAATTTCCAAAATACTTATTACCGTCTTTGCCGACAATCCGGCACAATACATGAGCAGATAATTCAGCCACAATTTCCTGTAAAGGATCCTGTTTGCGTTTAAGCGTACCAATTACTTTTTCGTGTGCCACATGACACAACTCGTGATAAAAGGTTGATTCTTCAGGAGTGGCTAAGGCAATCAGTTTCTTCGTCGGCGAGTAATAACCGTAATGGTCGTTATTGCCCGTCACTGCTTTCACTTCAATACCCCATTCAATTGCTTTGTCCATTAGCGGATGCTGTGGCAACTGTAATCTTTCATAAGCAAGCATCTCGCCTTTGGTGTCTTCAGCTCGAAATACATTGGCAGTGGTAAAGCTGGAAAGGCGTGATTCATCTTCATCGGTCTTGGTATTTTTCTCTTTTCGAAAACAGGGCACTAATATCTGAAATGATTTAGAACCTTTCTTCACAAACCTTCCAACTTCATTCCACTGCCGAAAACCGCGAGCATCTTCTGTGTCGTGAATAAACATCACTAGGTGATTGAATAAACTCCATGAGGAACTCGGAATATTTACAAACGGAAATATCGTATAGGCAATTTTTTCCGGAACGGTACCGGCTTCAAATTCAGAAAGCACTTTAGCAAGTACTTCTGTTACTCTATTGTTCATAATGATTTTGTTATGACGGAAATTAATGAAGCCGATGCGCCCGTCTTAACGCTATCCGGCAAAAAACCTACAGCGTCAGGGAGCCCGCCTGTATCAAGGTGGAGATGCCTTAGCATACTACCTTGATACAGGAGGGGCTGACGCTATACTTAAAAGACGGATAGCGTTAAGCGATTTTAATTTGGTAAGGTGCTATCTAAATCTCTCTTCACAGTCCGATCAAAACAATCCGAATCGGTCTTCAATTTCTTTATAGAGGAGATTACAAATATCGGTGGCAATTTTGTATCGTTTGCGACTGTGAAACTGTTCAGGAAAATTCTTGAGAATTGATTTCATAGTGGATATAATTCGATTTCGTTCTTCAAAACGAACATAGGCGATATCATCAAAACTGAGATTGTTGTCATGGTTCATACACATATTAAAGGGTTATAGTTGTTAGTTTTCCGCTTGGTTTGTACCATATCTGTTCATGTAAGCGGTGAAAATTATGAAATGCTGTAAAACGGTAGCGGTCTTCGTTCAACTGCTTGCAGTAGTGATGAACAAGATTTTTTACTAGTGTATTAACGATATTAATTCGTTCGGATACTATCGGTTCCGTATATTGCTGTGGTCGAACAAACGGATCAAACCAAATATCAGTATAAATAAACAAGACAGTGAACTGTTGGATATTGTGGGATTTGTTTCGAACGATACTTTCAAACATCTGCTCGTAACGTTTAATCTTTTCATTAAACACTCGGTCAACTGTTTTCTTTCGCTCGATTTCAATCAGTAAGAACTTAGTTAATTCTTTCCGGTTCGTGCTTTCATTGCGTATGATAATATCAGGCTGAACACCATAGAAACTGCTGTCATAGCGAATGGTAAATTTTTTGTCAGGAAACAGTTTCAGGAATGATAAGGTAACATCGAACTTCATACTCTCGTGCATCACATTGTTCGGACTCTTCTGATATTTCTTGTATTTGTATTCATCGGTTCTGCCAATATACTTTGCACCTTTTTTGCTAAGACAATAAAAGACTTCCCGGGCTTTGTTCATTGGTTTGCCGATCGGTTCAATCTTTTCGATTAAGCCTTCGGCACTATAATCCTTGAATAACTTCCGAACAAACAGAAGTGAGCCTTTATAACTTTTCGCGGAACGGGAATATAAATTATTCAGTGTCGCAACACCACCAATATCCAACAAATTATTAAGAAGCATTTTTCGAGTTGTCATAAAAATTTCATACACTTCGAACTATATTTATTCTATAACTATTGTTTTACACAATAAAAGAGAAGGACTACTTAGCAAGCTAAATAGTCCCACACTTTAATTCGACACATCTTTTATTTGGTTACCTGATCATCACTATTATTTTTATTAAACTATTTTATTATGTGGCTATTCCTCCGTAAGGATGGCAAACCACTTTTATATCGTCCGAGAATATTTTTATTGTGAGGCGGTTAAAAGTGGTTTGCTGTCCTTCGCAAACCTTCAGAGTTTGCGAGGGACGTAATAGCCACACTATAATATCACACTATTTGGATATGGTTTCATATGAAAACATCGGATAATGTATAGTATAATTACTAGAATACAAAGTTTAATTTAAGTTATTGTTTAAAATGAGTTAAAATGTAAAAAGATTTTTATAATTTCTTTTAATTCTAAAATTTTTAAATATTTTTATTTGCATTGTATTTGAACTTTTTAAAGAACCAAAACTTACTTAATTTGTAATTGTATTTCCCTATATCAAAAAATTATGATTTTTCAATATTCCAAATCAGACAAGATAGATTACGCAGTCGTAGGTAATGGTGAAAATAATCTTTTACTAATTCATGGTTTTGGAGCTTCAAATCTATCCTGGGACTATATTGTAAAATTTTTTGATAAAGAGAAATATACTTTGTACTTAGTGAATCTCTTAGGGCATGGATATTCCTCTTATAACTATGATTCTGATTATTCAATTGAATCTCAAGCAAAAATTATTAAAGCTTTGATTGAATTTTTGAAAATTAATGATTTAGCAATAATAGGACATTCCTATGGCGGGAGTATATCGCTTTTGCTAATGATTTTGTATGACGAACATATCAAAGTGACTAAATTAGTTTTAATTGATGTAGGAGCTTTTCCTGATAAAATACCATTTTTTGTAAGATTCTTGAGGAACCCATTTCAAGAATTCTTGATAAGTACACTTGTACCTAAAAATTTAAAAGCTTACTATACTTTAAAAAAACTATATTTCAAGAGAGAGTTGATTAATAGAGAAAGAGTAGAAAGGTATAGCAAGTTTTATCGATACAAACAGTGGAAGGCGATTGTAAAGGCTGCGAAAAAAATTGTACCAACTAACTATGAAGATATAATCAAAAGGTACAAGTTAATAAAAATACCTCTTTTAATTATTTGGGGTAAAAATGACGATGCAATTACTCTTGAAACAGGAGAGAAATTATGTGAGGTAATTTCTAATTGTAGTTTAATAGTAATTAACGATTGCGGGCATATACCTCATGAAGAAAAACCTCAAGAAACATTTAATACCATAAATGAATTTTTAAAATGATGGAAAATATTTTTTCTCTATATTATCCTATCTTAATTAGTGCAATTTTAATAATAATTATATATAATCAAAAACTTACTGAACAAATAAAATTGCCCTTAAAATTCCTTGAAGTATTTCAGATAGATTTACCAATACATTCTAAATATATTAAAGGTTTTTTTATTTTGTTAGCGGTATGCTTTCCTCTTTATTGCAATGTTACGCGTGATTACTCTCGGTTTTTTCCAAAAGAGTTTTCGATGGAAGTATTTTATGATAAGGAAGGAATAAATGAAACCTTGGATACTTATTCACCTGCAGATTTAGAAAATTTAGGAGTTCAAAAAGACTTAAGTATTCGAGATACAGTATATTTCTCAAAACTTGATGAAGAGATAAGAAAAATCAATATTGCGAACAATTTTTTTACACGAAAAGATTGTATTATTCACAGCACAGGCAGCACAAATTTCAAAGTTGAAAAAGTCGATGGATTGCAAAAATATCATGTCTATGAGTCTAAAGGTGAGTTACAACATTTTTTAGAGTGCTCACAAGAAAAGCAAGTATGTCTTAAATCTTTTTTTGAGAAATTACCTTCAAATTCCGACTACATTACCGGCTCTTTTTCTTCAATAATTATAATTCCAAAATTTAAACAGACTATTGCCGAAAAGAATAGATCTGACGGAATAATTTTTAATCACATCTTATACGGGCTCACAAAAATTAAGATATTCCCAACAATTACATACAGTAATACATTATATCTTTTTGAGTACAATGGTAAGCTTTATCCTATCGGATATGCGGTTTATAAAGAATAAAGATACTATTAAATCATGATCATAAAAATTCTCAAGAAATAACAATCTTCTTCAAAATTTGCTTTCTTTTTTCTTTGCAAAAACTAAAGAAAACTCCGTAACTATTATCCTTAAAGGTTTCTCTAAGTAAATGTCCATACTGAATTCGTACTAATAATTAAGTATATTGCAAAAAATTTCACTAAGGTTTTAATTCTTTAATTTTCATAAAAAATTCCGCTACGATTTGGCTACGATTTATATAGAGAATGTTCTCATGCACACAAAAAAGGTAATTGAATAGATTGGAAATTTTGAAGATATTGATCTGCGTCCTTAGCTCAGCTGGCAGAGCAAATGACTCTTAATCATTAGGTCGGGGGTT
>CALMST010000211.1 GCA_937872315.1 uncultured Ignavibacteria bacterium
ATCTCCGCAACGCGCTGAATCACTTAGGCGAGATCACAGGCGAAGTGACGAATGATGATATACTTAACAATGTTTTTCGTAATTTTTGTATCGGAAAGTGAAGTGGGAATAAGGGAAACAAAATAACTACTAATTGCCAATAACAACTACTATAACAACTAAAAGATAATTGATTTATATATTCTTTTGATCATCCCTTTTTAACAAATTCAAAGTTTGTATAAACCAGGCTTTTGATGACTGAATAATCACTGATAATCCTGCTAAAAGAATAAAGGGTATCACTCCTGAAGATCCCGAAAGAGAATACTTGACCTTTGAAGAAATACAGAAACTTGCGAAGATAGAATGCAGATATGATGTTTTGAAAAGAGGATTTAAAGCAGCAGTTACATGAGATCCCAAAGCTAATGGAGTTGATCGATAGCAGGTATAAAGAAATTGAAGACTAGTTTAAAGAGCTTTTGAAAATACAAATGACGGATATCACACTCGACCGTTACCTGCAAGATGTTTTTCCCAGTCCCCTGCCTAAGAAGAACAAACAATTGTACCAGTATGAATTCGCCAAGACAAAGTCCAATCGAGAGTGGGCAAAGTACTTCTTCGAAAACGGTTCCGGTAATGACCTGCCTGAGGTTAAAGGGTCGCTCTGGGCAGCTCTGAATGGTATCACAGAGTTTGTTGATCATCGGGTTACTAAACAAACGCAGGATCGCAGAGTGAATTCGCTGTGGTTGGGTTATTATGCTGCTGTGAAAGGAAAGGCTTATAGATTAGCGGTTGATACAATTAAAAATTAAAAGGAAAAGTTATTTTAAATTTGATAAAAAATTTAGCCAATTTGGGAATATGAATTGAAAGGGATCTGAGTTTTAAAGAAATAAATGCGAAAGAATTGTATGATAAATTAGTTAAATGTTCTTGACTAAAGAATTGATATAAAAAAAGGCTGTGATTATTTACGGCTTTTTTTTAAAAAAACCAATAAAATTTAACTTAAAAATATTAAATAATTTATTCAAAAAATTGATTTAAATCATACTGTAATAGTAAAATTACTTGTAACTTTACCAAGTATAAAGAATCTTTCTTATACTAATCAAACATTAGGAGACACTAACAATGAAAACATTAATATTATCTTCTTTAATTTTTTCATTACTATTCCTTTCCGCATCTAATTCCTATTCCAATCCGCTTAACGGTACATATACAGTAGGTAACGGAGGGAATTATCCTACGATAAATTCAGCTATCGATGATGCTCATCTTCAGGGTTTAAGCGGACCTGTGATATTTGAAATTATCCCTGGAATATATTATGACAGCATTGTTATCAGCGGTAAGTTTATCAATATTTATGGTGATGATTTTTTTTCAGTAACCTTTAGACCCCGATTATCCTATTCTCCTGCTAATAATTATGTAATGATCACAGGAGGAATAAGTATTTCCGGTTCAACAAATATTTATATTGAAGATCTGTCTTTTGATTCAGATGTTAATGTGGAAGGAAAAGATATTTTTTACATTAACAATGATTTTAACGGTCATTCATTTACTGCACATTATTATCCAATTAATCCGAACAATGAACATAATTGTAATCTTATTGATAACAAGAATTTAATGGATGTAAGTTTTGAACATCTTTACAAGATAACAGTTAATAATAATTTCATCTCCGGAAAATTAAAATTTTTTAGTTGCAGAGTAGGTACAATTGAGAACAATGTGATTGACAACGGAATATTTGCAGAATCAGTTTGGTGGTATTTTACATTATCTAAGAATAAAATTAATGGTAATGTAGTGTTTTTGAATTTATGGACGAGCTGGGTATTTTGCAGTTTTTATAATAATTTTATAACAGGTAGTGTAATCGCTGATGAAGGTAGATTTATTAACAATACGATAATCAATAATTCAGCTGACACTTCTACCGTATTTATGGAATCCCCTCCATTATATATCGCCAATAATATATTTATAAATAAAGCCGGAGGGAATGTTGTAAATTACAGATATTGGGGCGGATATACCCCTTTCATCGATTACAATTTGTATTATAATTACAGCAATGACAGTTTGATTCAATACTCTACTTCCGGACTTTACAATGCAACTTTTGATAATGTACCTGACTTTTATAATCTATCCGGATTTGATGAACACTCGACCTCTGTACCGGTTTCATTTGTTTCTCCTGCTGATCTGCATCTGGCAGCTTCATCATATGGAGATTATGGACTTATCGGAATTCCCAATACTTTAATTACAGATGACATTGACGGAGAATTAAGAAACTCACTTTACCCATATAAAGGAGCGGACGAGATACTTGATTTTCCGCTCCCTGTAGAATTGTCATTATTCTCTTCATCAGTTAATGAAAATGATGTTATCTTAAATTGGGTTACAACTTCAGAATTAAATAATTCAGGATTTGACATAGAAAGATCTAAAGTTAATGCATCAGATAATGAATGGCTGAAGATAGGATTTGTAAAGGGAAATGGTACATCATCTAATACAAACACATATGAATATACTGATAAAAATGTAAATTCCGGGAAATATAATTACCGGTTAAAGCAGATCGATTTCAACGGTAATTTTAAATATTACAATTTATCAGAAGAAGTAACTGTAGGAATCCCCGGTAAATATTCATTAAATCAGAATTTCCCGAATCCATTTAATCCTGAAACAATTATTAGTTATCAGATACCATCAGACCATAATGTTTTAATAAAGATATATGACATTAGCGGAAAAGAAGTTTTGACTCTGGTAAATGAATATGAAGTGGCCGGGAGTTATGAAATTAAATTCAACGGAAGTAATTTTGCCAGTGGAATCTATTATTATCAGATCGAGGCGGGAGAATTCAAAGCTACTAAGAAAATGTTACTCGTTAAATAAAATTTCGTTTTTAGATTATGATCCATTAAATGCCCGGTAAATGCCGGGTATTTTTTTAGCTTGCCAATTATTTTTGTACAGAAATCCGGACAGGTCCGAAAAAAAATTTTCTAAAAATTTTCCGATCCGGGTTTTCCGGAAATCTGAAAATCTATTTACCCTCAGCGCTAAGATGGACCGCCGGCGGGTATAAACTAAAATACCCCCTCCGGTCATTTACCTTTTGTGATAGCCGGGTTTGCCTGATGAGGTGGTTTTTATTCTGTGTAAAAATTTTACACGGAATAAGAATCGGAAATGCTAATTGAAGACAATTTAATTTGTACTCCCTGATTCTCTTTCTTTTTCCTTGATTTCGAAATGCTCACAGGTATGATATTTGCTGGGGACAGTTGGAGGCCAAACTTTTAAACCATTTACATTTCCAATTCCTTTTTTATACTCATAACAACATCTGATTCCTTGCCCTACTCCAACAAGCCAGGCTAAATGTTTACAATTAAAACAAATTTTCTTGTTGCTTTTTATTTTATTCAATTTACTAATTATGATTATAATAACTGATGATGTATACTTAAATTTTTAAATATCAAATAAAATCAATTTTGGCATTTTTTACTAAATCAGCTATTCGAGAATCAATATCATTTTTATATTTATTAAATCTTTCTAAATCTTTACCATTAATTTTATTTCTAATTTCTTCTAATATTACTTTTTCGGTGTCTAGCTCATAATAATTTTGTAAAAAGAATAAGGATTCACTACTCTTTGAGTTTTTAGGTTTGATCCCTATTTCACTTTCTATAATCTTCGAAATCTCTTTAGTCACTCTATCTTTATTATCAATTCCTAAATCAGAGATAGTTGCTATTCTTTTCACTTTCATTGTATAATTTTTGATATTAGTTTTAATATCAAATTGTTTTGAATAATAATTTACAAATCTATATTTTTTCCAATCTTCTTTATATTGATTCAAATATTTGATTAATTTTTCTCTTATCCCATCATCTACAACTTCGGACGGATCTTCGGTTATTTCTTTAGCATTGATATTTCTTTTAATTAAAAAAAATGTACAAACTGCAAGTAAAATTCCACCTCCAATTATTGCAACCCATTTTAATATTGAATCCATGAATTAAATACTATTTAGTTTAGAAAATATTTCTGATGAATGTTTTTCGAATTTTACTTTATCTTTTTCGATAAGTTTGATTTCATTTAAAATGATTTTCTGTTGCTCTTCTTTATCTCCATGCTCATTTGCCACTTCAGAATAACTTTCATCAAAATTATTGAGTAATGATTCCACATCATCAAATATTTTTTTAAAATATTCCATAATTTCTGTTTTGATAATAGGGTTTACATTATTCTTTATTTGTTCTGAGAGTATATCCAATACGTCATCAACCTGCTTTTCTATATTCTGTTTGGTTTTATTTTTTTTAGTCCATAAAAAGCCCCAAACTCTTTCTCGTAACTCTGAAAGTTTATTTTCATTTAGATCTTTTTTTGTTTCTAATAATAAATCACTTATTAAATCAATTAAATCTGATGATTTTGTATAGAATTTAGTAGCTCTCGAACTAAATTCTTTTTTTGTTATTTCTTTAATGCTTGTTTCCAATTTAGATTTAATCTCTTCCAAATCTCCAGAGAATTTTTGAGACAATAATTGCCCTTCATTCAATCTGTTTGCATACTTATCTAAAAATTTTTTTATGTGAAAACCTGTTGAATTTATTGCATCTGAAGCACTAATATCATCATCATTTATCCAGTTTTCGAAATCTTTCTGTGCAGGTCTAATAATTTCATCAATCATATATTTTGAAATAAATCTTCTAATTCTAGCTGTTTCATTCTCAATTTCTTTGTTTGTGTCTTTTCTTAGAATATCTATTTTATCTCTTATGTTTTTTATATCAGCCTTTTTTGATTCTATTTCTTTTATAGTCAATCCAAAGGCTTCTTTTTTCTTTTCTTTAGAAATCAAATCTCCTTCTAACCCTCTAATTTTTTTATTGCAAAATTCAAAGATCTTGGTTTTGTTAGTATTAATAATTGCTTCACCTTTATCTTTCATCAATTGATTTCCCATTTTTTCTTTGAATTCATTTATATAACCATTTTTCTCTACTATGTTAGGATGATTTGAATAAATTGTTGTTTCACGTTTTGTAAGTTTTTCTCCTTTTTCTAGTTTGTTATTTATAATTGCGGATAAAGTTGAAATCATGAGAACGTCTTCGTTCAGAAGTAACCCACGATTTTTAAAGTTTGCATTATTTCTAATTTCATTTTCGACATATCTTTTCACAAGATCGGGATCTGTTGCTGTGTCAATTTTGGTTATAGCAAATATAATTTTTGAAGAATCAACAAATGAGAGATTGATATCTATGAAATTCCAATCAGATTTAGTTAAAGACTGTGAAGCATACATAAGATATATTACAGCATTTGATTTGTAAATCCAGTCTTTTGTTAATTTTGAACGAAGTTCATTTGGATCATTTAGCCCTGGAGTATCAACTATTTCAATTCCTTCAATTAATTTATTAGGAACTTCTATTTCAACATTTGATACAAAAGGAGCATATTCCCCATCTTTAGAGATAAATGATTTAAGATTGGTAAAACTATCTATTTCCTTTGAATATCCTAATTTTTGTATAACTTCTTTATCATAAACACCTTTTTGGGCTGATTCATTCACCAAATTTTTTAAGTATTTATTAAAATAATTTATTTCTTGACCATCTTCATCGATCTTCAAAGTTTTTATCTTATTCCATTCTTCTTCGGTATAAAAGTTTATTTTTGCTTTTTTTGCTTTACCAAATTTTATTCTAGTTAAAACGGCAGTTTCAATGGTAACAGCAACAGGTAATATTTCCTCGTCACCAAAAATTATATGATTAAGTAAAGATGATTTCCCACACTTAATAACTCCGCAAACACTTATAATAAATTGTTCGGAATTTAATTTTTTTTTAATTTCATTGATTGTATCCACATCATAATTAATGCCATTATCCTGAAAAGGAACAAATCCGTACTCAATTATTGTATCATATAATTTTAATAAATCATTTTTTTTGATCAGAAACTCTTCTGATAAGTTCTTCATATTTAGTTGAGTTATATTAATAAATTGTTTTATATTTTTATTTTTTTAAGAGCTCATTAATCTCATTATTGATGGTTTTATTTCTATCAATTATTTGGTCAACATTAGAAAAAATATATTGGTCAAAAATATAATTTATGAAACCTTTAAATATTTCTTCATACAAAGGAGGTAAATCAAAAGAAGCAATTGCAAAAAATTCATTACTGTATTTTTGATTAAATTCTCTTTCAGGAGATCTTAAATTAAAATTGCATTCTTGTTCAATAAACGCTGATATCTTGAGAATGATTGGATTAAATATAGTTTCAATATTAATTCTTATGTATTCAATCAGTAATACATTAAAGCTTACTATATTTAAGTGTTCTTTTAGTATTGTTTTATCTTTAATATCCAAAACAACATTGAAAAACTTTCTAAACATTGAGTTACTGATTAAATCGTCTATTTCAATCGGCTTTCCATCATTCCAACGATTAAAACAATTTTTTAGCATTTCTTCGAATGTGAATTTAACTACGTCTTCAGCATTTAATTCATTTAAATATTTTTTAGTGGATTCAATAATTTCATTTCTTAACTTTTCATAATCTGATTTTTCTTTTATTTTATTTTCTATTATAGTCTCAATTGGTTTCATGTAAATGATTAAATCTTTTGACTCTTTTCTTAAAACATCATTTACTTTTTCAAATAAAACATTACTTTTAATATTTACCGGGTCTTTCTTAATTTCTCTTAAGACTGATTTTAATTTATTCTTATATCCAAAATATTCGTTATTTAAATCATGTTTTTTAAATGATTCAATTAAGTCCTCTGTTATTCTTTTATCCTCTATAGTAAAATACCCCTTTTTAATATTGCCATTGTTAGTTTTACCATATAACAGAGAATTCTTAGCATCTACAAGTATGTTGTTTAATTTATCAGCAGTCTCTTTAACAGTAGTTTCAAATTTACGAATCTCCAAAGCCGAATAGGGTATTGTATCATAAAAAGTATAGTGGTTTTTAATGTCATTTAACATTCTCTCTTTATTAGAATCTTCTATTGCATCCATTTTATTAACAACTGCTATTACTTTTGGATTATTTAATGGAATTTCTTTTAATAATTTTCCCTCTTCACCATCTGCAGATTTATTTGCATCAAATAGCCAAATTAAGCAATCTGCCTTTTTTATCCATCTTTTAGTTAACTCATCATCTTCCTCATATCTTGAAGAAAAACCAGGGGTATCTGCAATATTTATGTTTTTAAGTATATCAGCCGGATAGTGTATTTCAAAATACTCAATATTATCAGGATCAGATTTAATTCTTTTGAAACCATCTTTGTATTTGTGATTACCTACTTCTCTATGTTCATCTTTAGATATTTCTTCTCTTGTTTTGTTTTCAAAAACTTTAAAAATTTTGAATTCTTCATTATATTTAAAAACAGTTACTTTTTTTGTCATTGGCAAATCACTTACAACAAGTAAATTTTCTTTGATTATACTGTTTATGAATTCGGATTTACCTGTTTTCATAGTCCCTACTACACATACTTTTAAGGGTAAATCCTTCTTTAATATTTTATCAAAATTGTATTTATACTTAATAAGTGTTTCACTGAATTTAGTTTTATAATCACTAGATATTATTTCTTCTGAAATTCTGTTGTAAATACTATTTATACTTTCTAATTTTTGAAGAATTTCATTTACATTATATTCTATATCCATTAAATTATTTTACAGTTTTAATTATGTTATCTAATGATTTTATGTCATTTTCAATTAATTCTTTAGTTTTATCTATATTTATTGTTTTATCTTTTCTCCCTTTTTTTATTTTAGTTAACATATCATCTTTTAGTTTTATTGGTTCTAAATAATTCTTTTCTATAATTTCCTTTAATTCAAACTCAATGTCCTCAAAAATGAATTCTATTTTATCCATTAATCTATTTTTTAATAATTTTCTAAGACTTGGATTTAAAAAATATGGTAATACTGCTGTTTTGATTTTCTCCAACGGATTAATTTCTTTAATGACTTTTCCTACAAATTCCAATCCTTTTCCAAGAAGCTCTAATGCTTTTTTTGATTTACCAACTTTTTCTAATACTTTACCTCCTTTTTCAACTACAACAACACTTGTTGCAGTGGTAACTTCAGTTCCTATTGTCCCTGCTTTTGTAACTGCTGGAGCAGGAACCAACCAAACTGTTGCTGCAAATGTTGCAGCATCTGTTAAAATATCAGCTATTGCTTTTATCTGTTGCGATCCAGATTGAATAGAAGATTTGATTATTTCAGAAAAATTTTGATTAATAGATTCTACTTTTAAACTTTCAATTCTGGATAATGCTTTTTTTAATGTATTATTAGTATCATCAATAATTAATTTTAAAACATCGTCGAATGGTTCATCCTTTGAAATTTTATATCCAATGACTTCGATATTTTCGGAAATTGTTTCATTAAGTTTTTTAATACATAATTCCTTAATATTTTCAAAATCTACTTTAAATTTAGATAAATCAGAATTTAAATTATTAATTTCGTTTTCTGTTTTTTTAATTTCATTGTCAAATTCTTCAGTATTCCATGTGAGAGAATCCAATTTTACATGTAACAAGTCTTTAATTTTACTAGCTTGAGTACTTAGATAATTTTTATACTTATTTTCTATTATACTTTCTTTGAGACTTGGAATTTCATTGTTAATTATATTCTCGATCTCATAGATTCCGGTAGCTTTATAATCTGAATCATTATTTTTTTCTTTAATTTCAAGAGCTTTCAATGGAGATACTAGTATTATTCTTGGATTTTCAATTAAAGTTGAAATATCATCAATTATTGAAGTTCTTAATTTATTAATTTCAGTATCGACTAGATCATCATAAAAATTCAATAAGAATATAATCTTTTTTGAGTGTTCCTTTGGAAATAAATTTAGAAATTTAAGGAGTGTTTTTGGAACATTTAAATTTATGTTTAGAACAATAAATGCTACGTCAACAAAAGGTAAATATCCATAAGTAACATCTGTATGTATTTCATTTATTGAATTTATCCCCGGGGTATCAATTATTGTTAAATTTTCTTTTAAAAATTTTATATCTTTTAGCTTTATAATGATTTTTTTATTTAACTCCGGCTTAGTGATTTCATTGGCTAAATCCATTAGTTCAATATTTGTTAACTCTTCATTTCCTTCTCTGTCTAACTTTAATACTTGAAATAAATCCTCATCTCCCTTAGAGATCTCTGCAATTACTGCATTAGTTGGGGTTTCAAATGTTGGAATAAATCTTTTTCTTCCCAGTAAAGCATTGACTATCGTTGTCTTTCCAGCACTAAATTCTCCTAAAAAAGCTATGTTTACTGAAAAATTTTCTTTTGAAAATTGTTTTATATCTTCTGAGTCAATAGAATTTTTATTTGCTATTTCAATTAAATTTTTTTGTATTTCAGATGATGTCATGTTTTTTATAATTTGTTATTTTTGTTAATTAATTTTTAATATCTTGTATTTGAAATGAAATTTTTCTTAAAAGAATAGAGCTATTCAGCTTTATTCGTATCCGGATGCTCGTAAAAAACCCTCTTTCATAAAATCCGTTCATATCTAAATACTCACAACCATGACAACAATCTTCACTGTGTGGTTCGGTTCTATTTAATGTACTCCACTGTAGCGGATAGGATTCAGATTCAAAATCTATTATTTTGTATTCAGTTTTGTATTGATCCATGACAATTCTATAAGGATCAGAGAAGAAATGCTATTAGACATTAAAAATCTGATCTTTCAATTTATTCTTGTTTAATTATAGTGCTGAAAACTATAATTTAAAAATAATAAAATCAATTAAGTAATATTTGTTCAATATTTTAAAATTTAATCCGAATTTATAGACAACTAAAAAAAAAAATTCTAAAAAATATTTCGGATCCGGGTTTTCCGGAAATATGAAAACCGAATTTGCCCGCAGCGCCTAGACAGACCGCCGGTGGGTAAATATTAAAATACCCCCTCCGGTCATTTACCTTTTGTGATAGCCGGGCTTGACTGATGTGAGGTTTTTTATTCTGTGTGAAAATTTTGCACGGAATAAGAATCGGAAATGCTAATTGAAGACAATTTAAAATGTATCCCCTGTTTCCCTTTCTTTTTCTTTGATTTCGAAATGTTCACAAGTATGAAATTTGCTGGGGACAGTTGGAGGCCAAACTTTTAAACCATTTACATTTCCAATTCCTTTTTTATACTCATAACAACATCTGATTCCTTGCCCTACTCCAACAAGCCAGGCTAAATGTTTACAATTAAAACAAATTTTGTCTGTGTTATTTATTTTTTCCATATTGGTATTTAATAATTGAGGTTTATTTTTATATAGATCATATTATTCAAATCCTGAAAAATGATATTTCAAAAAAAATCGGATTTTTAAAGCGTAAAAGTTGAATATTCTAATTTACTGCTTTATTTTAAATAAAGGGGTTTTATTCTGTGTAAAAACATTACATGGAATAAGAAAGCCGGTGTCATTTCTTAAAAACTTATGCAAGAATCCTCTCCAACCGCATCTTCCACTTTTCCCAGTCCGGCATTACCTTCGTCTGAAGATCAATAAACTTTTGTGTGTGATCGAGATGAACTAAATGACAAAGTTCATGTACTATTACATATTCAATACATCCTCTGGGTGCTTTTATCAGTTCTGGATTAAGAATGATCTTCCCTTTAGGAGTGCAGCTTCCCCATCTTGTCGGCATATATCTAATAACAATAGAGTCAGGTTTTACTTTATACTTCTTGAATTTTTCTATAGCCCGCTTCGAAATATTCTCAAATTTTATTCTGGCATTTTGAAGATACCACTCAGTTACCAGTAATCTGGTTCTGGTCCTGTCCCTGGTTTTTACTTCTAAGAAATTACCATTTATATGAACTAATTCTTCTTTGCTCTTCAATATTTTCAATATGTATTGCCTTCCCAGGTACAAGTGCGTTTCTCCACCGATAAATTTTTTGGGAGGAGTTTTCGGATGATAAGTAAGAAAGAAACTCTGCTGTTTTAAGATCCAGGGTGCCTTTTTTAAAAGTTTTTCTTTAATCTGTTCCGGAAGAACATTCTCAGGGGCTTTTACAATTACTTTCAAATCCGGTTTGACAGTAATACCTAATGATTTTCTCCCGGAATATTCAAGCTGATACTTTATTTTTTTTGAACCGAATTGAATGTAGTCTTTCATCACTTGTATCGTATTTTAGCAACTTCAATAAATCTGTTCACAATCTCATCCATTTCTTCGAATGTTAATTCAATGTCATACTTGTCTTTTACTTCATCGATAAGATAATCTCCTATTTCGATCTGTAGTTTACCAGTTATATTTGTTTTATACTGCCAGTCTATTACCGGTTTTCCGTTATCTAATACTGCATGCCGGATAATTTCATCCGCTTGTAATGCTGTTTCCACAGATATCTTTTTCTTAACTTCGCTGTCCTGTAATTTTTCATCTAAAGATTCCAGTGTCAGACCGTAAAATGCTTTTGCCACATCACTGTTTGATAATTCTGCAGGTATATCTGCATCAGTATGAGCCAGAACATTATTCATTATTTCCTTTACTCTGCCCAGATACTGTGCTTCATCAATTCTTTTTGCTTCATATTCAGCTATTGCATCTTTAAGTATTTGTGAGAATTTTTTATAAAAAGCCGGATCCTCATCCATTTTTTCTGAAATGTGTTTCGCAGTTCTGCTTGCAATTTTATCAGCTTTAGCCGCTTTACCTGTGGTATTTTCAACTTCAGACTGAAATTCATCTTTATCAAAAATATTTACAAGTTTTGTAATATTCTCAATTCTTTCAGTGGTTACATGTGTGTCAATGAGTTTCTGTATCTGTCCTTCGTATTTTTTATAATCAACCTCATCACTGTATCTTCCAATTACAGCGCTTCTTAATTTTAAAAAAAATGCAAGATCTTCTTTATATCTGTTTATTTTTTTATCCTCTACCTGCTTATGGAATTCCATTGAAGATAAAGCCATTTTAAAACTCTTGGCAAAAGCTGCCAGCTTTTCATAAAAAACTGCCCGGATTGATTCATCTTTTAATATAAGCTGATAAGCTTCTGCATCCCGTTTGTTCTTTACTCCTTTAAATATATCCCATAGTTCCGAATGTTTCTGAGGTAATTTTTTTATTTCCTCGTTTATATTAATCAGCGTTCCTACAAGATCTTCATTGTCAAAATCTTCCAGAGTTGAATACATCAGAAGAGCGTCATCAAGATTTTCAATCACTCCGTAATAATCTACTATATAACCAAATTCCTTATCCGGATAAATTCTGTTAACTCTTGCAATTGCCTGAAGAAGTTTATGCCCCTGTAAATTTCTTGTAAGATATAAAACTGTATTTTTGGGTTCATCAAAACCGGTTAAAAGCTTATCCACGACAATAATTATTTCCGGATCTTTTTGGTTTTTAAATCTGCTTATGATATTTTTTTCATAAGTTCGTGCATTCCCGTGCTCCTCCATCATCCTGTTCCAGAATCTGTTTTCCTTTTCATTGGATTTTTCATAAGCGCTGTCTTCTCCTTCCCTTTCATCTATAGGGGAGATCAAAACCTCACTGCTTACAATACCTATATTATCCAGAAATTCTTTGTACCGCATGGCGTTAATTTTTTTATCGCATACAAGCTGCGCCTTAAAAGGCGTACCCTGCCAGTTATCCCGGTAATGCAGGCTAATGTTCCAGGCAATGCCGTACATTTTTTGCTCCGCGCTGTTAAGCTGATCAGCTCTGCTGTACTTTTTTTTAAGATCTGCTTTCTGCCGGTCATTAAATGGTTCCGCCACCATTCCAAAAAATGTATCCAAAGGACTATCGTTCACTTTCTGAATTGCAAGTCTTCCCTCATAAAGAAGCGGAACTACTGCTTTATCCTTAACTGCCTGATCCACGGCATATGTATCAATTATTCCTCCGAATTTAGCAGCCGTACTCTTGTCCTTTTTAAACAATGGTGTACCGGTCATAGCAATAAAACAGGCATTTGGTAAAGTCTTCTGCATTTCTATATTGAAAGTTCCGTATTGTGTCCTATGCCCTTCATCCACCAGGACAAAAATATCCTTACTCTCAAGCGGTCTGGTAATCTTTTTAATTGCAGCCGTGAACTTATTTATAATGGTTGTCACTACCGCATCACTGTTGCTTTCAAGTAATTCCACAAGACGGGTCCCTGTAGTGGCATTCTCTACAAATTTTCCGCACTTCCGGAATGTACCGGTAATCTGCCGGTCAAGATCTGTCCGGTCTGTTACTAAAATTATCTTTGGATTTCTTATTGTCTTATCCATGGCAATAGCTTGCGCAAGCATAACCATTGTGAGTGATTTTCCGCTTCCCTGAGTATGCCAGATCACACCGCCTTTTCTTTTGCCGTCCTTTACTTCAAGCAATCTCTGTATTGATTTTTTTACTGCAAAATACTGCTGATACCTGGCTATCTTTTTCTCTCCGTCATCAAAGACTATGAAGTTAAATATAAGATCCATCAGGCGATCAGGTCTGCAAAGGTTATATAAATACTGATCCTGAATTGTTATTTCGATTTTTTCTTTGTCGAGTTCATCAAAATATTCCCTGACATACCTGAACCGGTCAGAAAACAATTTATTCTTCTTATCAGAATCAAGTTGAGTATTTTTAAGAATTGTTAGGTTTTCATTATCAATTATCAATTGTCCATTATCAACTGGTTTCTCTTCCCATTTCGCCCAGAATTTTTCAGGCGTGGCATTTGTCGCGAATAATGCTTCCTGAGTAGCTATACTTAACAATACTTGCGCATAAACATATAATGACCGGATTCCGTCTTCCTGCTGGCTTCTTATGTGCTGGCTTATGGCTTGAGCAAGCGGTTCTTTCATGTCAGGTCTCTTGCATTCAATGATACAAAGTGGAATTCCGTTAACAAACAGCACCAGATCCGGTCTGTAATGCTCTTTGCTGTTGCTTCTCATCACGCTGAATTCTTCCGTAACGTGAAAAACATTATTCCATATATTATTCCAGTCTATGTATTGAAGAGTAATACTTTTTTTGTCACCGTCAAAACTCTGTTCAAATGCTTTTCCAAGAGTGATCATATTGTATGCTGTCTCACAGGCTGCAATGTATCCCTCATTCATCGGTAGTTCTTTCAAAGCCCGGATTCCGTTTTCAATATTGCTGTCACTTATGTAAGTAGTCCTGGTAGAACTGATTTTTTTCTCGGAATTGATCTCCTTAAGCTGCTTCCGCAGTATATCTTCAAGCAGGACATTACTTGTTTTACCGCCGCGGAGATTTTCCGCTTCCGCCGGGCTGAGATATGTGTAACCAAGCTTTTGCAGCATCTGTAATGCAGGTATCTGGCTTATGTGATCTTCTTTGAAAGATGGAGTGTTCATTAATTATTTTTTTGCATTAAATTTAATATGACTTTGATCATCATATCTTTATCTTCAGATTTTGATTCTGCGATCATTAGAGTAAGCGCTACCAGAGTATTATCTTCAATTTTCTTGAATCCTTCTTTTGAATATAACAGACCATTCCTGTCCAGATACCAGATAAATAAAAATGCTGCTATCCGTTTGTTTCCGTCACTGAAGGAATGATTTTTTGTAATAAAATATAGCAGGTGTGCAGCTTTGTTTTCAGCTCCGGGATATAATTCTTTTTTCTGATAAGTAACATAAATGTTTTCAAGCGAACTTCTGAAAGATTTATCTTTTTCATTTCCAAAAAGCTGCGAACCGGTTTTTTTCTTCAGGACCTGAATTGCCTTCTTTGCTTCTTCGTATGTGATTTTGAATTTTTCTTTTGTTGTTGATACCGGTTTTTTCAGTGTCTGATGATCGTATCCGTCCAATGTATCAAGTGCGTGAGAATAGTCAGAAACTACTTTAAGCAATCCTGTAGCTTCGTCGGAAGTAAGCTCTTTTCTGTTTATTACAGTTTCAAGAAGCTGAATTGTTCTCCTTAATTCAATAAACTCCTTCTTTGTTTCTTTCAGTCTTTTCTCGTTGACGGAATATCCTTTAATGAGGTAATCTTTAAGGCGTTGTGTCGCCCAAATACGAAACTCAGTTGCTTTTCGAGAGTTTACTCTGTATCCTACAGATATTATTGCATCAAGATTATAAAATGTTGTTTTATACCTTTTATTGTCTGAAGCAGTATGTTCCAAAATGGAACTTACTGATTCAGATTCCAATTCTCCCGTTTTAAATATGTTTGATAAATGTTTGGTTATTGCAGGTCTTTTAGTACCGAACAATTCAGCTATTTGCTTTTGTGTTAGCCAAACAGTTTGGTGTTCAAATTTCACTTCAATCTGTATTTTTTTATCTTCAGTCTTATAAATTATTAATTGGTCTGAGTTTTTCATTTTTTCTTTTTATGGATTACGTTGTGTATTAATTTCAACTGTCAAGTAATTCTTGAGAGTTGCCGGTTTCAATTATTGCATTTTATTCAATACTTTAACCTTTAGTTCAATTCGCCTTTCCTTCACATATACTATCCGAACATAAAAATTAAGTTTATCAATTATTTAACTGTTCGGATTTTCCGAACCGTTAAATTAGTCTCTAGTTCGCCATCTTCAAAAATATGTTTTATTTGCAATTTCAGTACTACTAAATTTCTTTCATAATTACTTTATTTAATAGGAGGAAAATGAAAGAATATAACCTCTATCTGAATAAACTTTTTTGAATCATCTGGCAAAACGAATTCAAAATTAATGGAATGTTCATAGGTATCTCTGACATGTCTTTTGAATTGAGAATGTTTGGAAATTACATCTTTTACTGAATCAACTATAAATGTAAAATCTTTTTGATTAACGAATAGGATCAAAGCCGTTTTTGAATCTCTATGTGTTAAGTAACCTAACAATTGATCTATTGCTTCAAATAATTTTTTTTTACCTTTCCAAAATTTACATTCTGCAACAAATATATTTGTACCGTCTTTAGAATATTTCAATAGAATATCTGTTTTGCCCTTTTTATTGAAAGCTTCACCAACACCGCTTGTTGAATCATATCTTGTTTCTAGAAACAAAAGAAAAATATCTCTTAAATCCTCTTCGTGTTTGTTGATATAAATAGAAGGTTTCCTTTCTATTGCTTTTCCTACATTATATAAAACAGTAATTATATCTTTATATACTTCCTCTTGTAGTATTGGAATATATTCTTTTTTTACTTCTTTTGTTGTTTCCGAAACCGGAACGGGAATAGCTTTCTTTGCTATTTGTGGAGGAATCATAAATTCGTTTGAGTTGGGGTTTACTTTAAGTCCAATTTTTTCCATGAAATCATGTTTCTTTGAAACCTCACCCTTCCTTTTTTCTAGCAATTCCTTAATATAGTTTTCCAATCCATTATTCCAAGGTGCAATCTCCTCATTTATTTTAGGTAAATTCAAAGATATGTCTGAAATAATATTTTGTTCAAGTGAGTCATAAACTGTTGGGTCTAAATCATGGAGAGTAATTGTTGCTCTAATATTGTTTGAATTAATTCGAATATTATCATCAAGATATACAACAAATGACGATGATGGATGACATTGAAAGAGTTCGATATTCCCACTATAAGGAATGTTAACATCAATTTCATAAAACTTCTGGTTGTAGATTCCTCCTCTTCCACCTCTCACCTCTTTGAAGTTTTCTCTTGGAGCAAAACGAATAGGTTCTCCTAATATTAATGGATCAATTTTATATTCCGCTTTGAGCTTCTCTATCAAAGTATTAATATTTGTCTCAGCAGTAATTTCTAGTGAATCAATTTGTAATATTAATCTTGCTCTATAAGATTCTATAAAATCAGTTAATAGATATCGATGGAATATATTTCCTGTCATAAATAATCCGTTCTAATTTTTTTGTGATCGATAAAATCCTCAAATTTTTTTAAATATCTGTTTTGTAGTGTGTATATTACTTGTACAAGAATCATATTATAATTTACATTCAGTTTCCTATTCTTGAATCTTTAGTAATCCTTTTATTATTAGAAATACCAATTCATGGATGTTTGTACTTTCAAATAATATTCTGTTCTCATCAACTGAAAGTCCATTTTCATTTGATATGTCTTCGATTGAATGATTCTTGAAAAAATTAAACATAAAATCGTAATCAATATTTATTTTCGATTTTTTAAATGCAAAATTTCGAAATTTCTTTTGAATATCAGTATTATACTGAAATTCATTTGTAAGTTGATTTGGTTTCTTTCCCAGTATTATGTCGATAATAGATTTCGCTACGCCACCAAACCCACCCAATAAATAAACTGCTTTCCCAATTTTCAAAGAGTGATAAGTTTCTTCGACTATTCCGGGATAATATCCATCAAATCCTTTTTGTCTCCCACCTAATACAATTCTTGCATGACTGTCATTTGCCATTTTTATTCTCATGTCAGTTAAACATTCTGCAATAACAAATCTGTCATCTACACTTTCAAAAGTTTTAAATATTTTTTTAGAGTTAATCTTTCCAAGTTCTTTTGGAATTTTTAATATTTTAACTTCCACCTGATTTTTCATAAAATTGGCCTTAACGTCAGTTGTCAATGACTTGGAAGTTGGAAATGGGAAATAGTTAACAATTTTATTTTCCTTATCGTTTAAATATTTGTATTGATAAGATAATTCTGAAAATAATTCTGTATATCCACCTTGTCGTAAATCGCCACCATATAAAAGTTTTGCCCCGTTAACAATTAAATATCTAGCAATTTCAATAGATATATCTTTTAGATGTTCTTCTGATAATCCTAGATGCTCTATTTCTTCACTTTCAGATACTGATATTGCAACACGCTTTCCTTTTAATATAGATTTATTGCTTTGTTTACCTTCTGTAGATTTTTGCTTTTTTATAGAGTCAGATAAGTTTTCAGAAATCCCTGAAATGTTTTTTTCTTTTTTCATTTTGTCTATAATAATGTGGGTAAAAGAATCGGTGTTATATATTTTATTTCTTTGTCTATCTCATTTAAAACTTTTAATTCTTCTGCACCAAGTGGTGGTTCTGGATAAAGAATCACAAGTGATTGTTTTGATTTCTCTTTCTTTTTATAAATATCTATGTAATTAAATAATTCAGGTGGAGATGTTATCGTAACAAATAATGTTCCTTCGATAGAAAAATCTTTATGAATTGATTCCAGTAACTCACGCTGATATAGATTGTTTAGCACTTGATATAATGTAAGGTTCACAATTCTAATAAATCCCTCATTTTTATTTTTTAGAATAGTTATTGTTGGGGTGTTACCTAAGTATGGAAATGCTCTTCTTTCACCCGATTTTATATCATGAACAACAACAATAGGACACTTATTTCTTTTTGCAATTAAAACCTCTATTCTGCACCATTCACGTTCAGAATATTCATCAGTATGAAAAACAACGAATGCAGACTCTTTTATATTTTCTTCAATCTGTTTTTTAAACTCATAACCATCTGCAATATCAACGGTATCAAAAAAGACATCTAATTTTAATTCTGTATCAACAAATTCTTTAAATGGTTTTGCTGTTTTCAAACTATCTTTCTTAGCGTGGCTTAAAAATAGTTTGACCGGTGAATTTATCCTGTCTTTCTCTTTATCTTTCCATATAGGTTGAAAATTCATAATCAATCTTGCACAATCATGCATTAACTCAGTTTTGATTTTATTCATTGATAAATTAAAATCTTTGACATCTGATAAATTAAAGTTGTTTTTCCTATAAGACTTTTTATATTCTTTTGATGTAAGTCCACCTTTGTAAGCTCTTATAAATTGTATTGAATTTATACCTTGCCCAAATTCTGTTGCTTGTTCACATAACTGAACAGGAAATATTCGTACACTCGCATTTACTAATTTCATTAATTTTTTTGTATATTCCTTGAAATTTTCATCAATAAAATAATTTTGATCAATTAACAACACTATAGCATTCCTTGTTGCTTTCTTGGGATCAATAGAAATTGGGGTTACATCTTTCGTAACTGAACGATAGTAAACTGGTATTCCCAAACCTCTGGAAAGTGGTTCTTCAATATCTCTGCAAAAAATACTATAAAGTTTATTAGCAATTTCTTTTCCTTTTTTGAATTCAGGATGCCAAACAACATATATGGAAAGGGGATATTTTATTCTATTTTTCATTCACAAGTATTCCTTTGCATTTGAGTTCTTGAATTGTCTCTATTGTCTTCTTCAACTGTTCTGTTAGCAAATGCCAATTCTATGTAAGATTGCATTTTCACTCTGTCATCTGTCCAGTCTCTTATTAATGCGTAACCCGTTTTCAAGTTATCAGATAATCTTGCCGGTAATAAATTATAATTGTGTTTACCAGTGCCATAATCAGGATGTCCGGGTAACTTAATCCCAAGTAATCCCCCATACTTATCTCCCACTTTTCTATTTAAAATTCCGGAAATTTCCCAATCAACATGTTTTCTGCATTTTGTTTTTGGACCAACTAATACGACCAGTACAGTACTATCACTTAAATAACCGTTTTGAATCAATTGCTTTATATAATCATCACTGTTATCTGAATCTATATCACCGTCTTCAACAGACTTACTTATTACTAAATCACCAAAAAGATTTTCGAATCTTTCTCTATAGAATTGGTTATCATTATGATAATAACTTACAAAAGTTTTCCGCTTTGGGATGTTTAAAGGTAATTCCATTCCCCAAGAAAAAAGTCCATTGTAGTAAGTAAAGGGTTTCCTCTTATCCATTTATCCTTATCATTCGAATTTGGTGTTATTATAGAAATTTGAGATCCTTCATTAACTCTATTTACCATCCAATGCCTCATGTGATCTGTTCCTTCCGAAAGCGAATGACCATCATATTCATAAGCGAAAACATCCTTAATGAGTTTTTTATCTTCATTAAATAGAAGTTTTGTTATAAAATATTCTTTAGTTTCCATAGTATAAATTTTAAAAATTACAATTAAAGTTGAAAAGTTAAAAATTTTATCAATCACATGTATTTCTTTGCATTTGTATCTTTGAATTATCTCTTTTTTCAGATAATTTAACTCTATTTTCAAAAGCTATTTCAATATATTCTTGTATCTTTCTTCTGTCAGTAGTCCAATCAGTTACAAAAGAATATCCTGATTTAAAATTATCCGCTAATCTTTCCGGCATCAAACTAAAAGTCCCTTTTCCTGTGCCAAAATCCGGATGTGTAGGAAGGATAAGTCCTAATAGCCCTGCATACGATGATCCAACTTTATAATTTAGTGCCGCTGAGATTTCCCAATCAACATGTTTTCTGCATTTTGTTTTACTACCGATAAGAACAACATTTAAAGATGTATCATTTAAGTATCCATCTTGAATCAATTTTTTAATATATTCTGAACTATTTTCAGAATTAATATCTCCTATTTTCACTGACTTGTTGATAATTAAATCCGAAGTTAAATTTTCAAATTTTGTCCTATAAACTTCATCATCTTTGTGATAATAACTTATGAAGGATTTTCTCCTTGTTAGAAGATTTGGAATATTCCCTAAATTGTCATTTAGGGAAAAATCTGTTCGTATTTTTATAAACTGACCATAGATACATAAGTTATCTTGCATAAACCATTTCCCGTTTTCATCTTTTGTTATAGTAGAAAATGTATTTCCAAGCAGTAAATCATTATACAGAGTATTACGTGAAATTTCAATAGGATCAATAATTGTATTTTTGTTTCCAGATCTATATGCTTCAACTTTTTCTATTAATTGTCTATTCTTTTCATAAAGAACTTTTGAAATAAAATAATTTGCCATGTTAATTTATATTTTTTAAATTTATGATTTTTTTCTTATCTTTTCCTCAGTCTCAGTTTACCTGTCAAGAGCACCTGCATCAGCCACTTCTTCTTCTCTTTCAGTTTTTCAGATTTAGCTTTTAAAAATTGGATTTCTTTATCTGCAGCTTTCAAAATTTTACCAATCGCAATTTGCTCATCTACCAATGGATAAGGAATTTTAACTAAACAAAAGTCATCATAACTAATTTGTTTACCGTCCCGAATCCCAATTACTGCTGTAGCTAATCTTCCAATAAATTCATAAGATTTATAATATTGTTTATAAAATTCATTATTGATTTCCATTTTTGGTTTAAGAACAATATATGCAGGACTCACTATACCTCTATAATAAGAATATTCTAAACCTCCTTGAAATGACCGTAGACTAATAATAAAATCTCCAGGTTCAACAAGTTTATATCCCGCTGTTGTACCGTTTGGCATTGTAACTCTTCCTTCTAACATAGTTCGTGGAATAATCCCTTTATCTTGTGTCGCTGATAGTAACTCTTCATTTTCAAATCCTTTTATAGAAATACTTTTAAATATTTTACCAGCTCCTAATTTATCCCATCTTTTTTCAAACCCCTTCAACCTCTTCCTACCCGTCAGCAGATTCTGCATCAGCCATTTCTTCTGTAATTCCTTTTTTGCAATCAGTGAGTTGTTTTTGCTGATGGCTGTATCCATTAAACTTAGGATGCGGGCTATGGCTTTTTGTTCGTGGAGAGGAGGAAGTGGGATTTTAACTTTCTCAAGATTTGACTTTGATATACTGTAAACAGAAATCCCTGTTGCAATCCGTCTTAATTCTCGTATCACTTGCCCATTTCTCAAAATATAAGCTCTAAAGCCAAATGCAATTTTTTTATTTTCAGCTCTTGTTGCAAAAGTATGTAGCCCACTTAATACTTTTCTGCCTTTTATATTCCTTAATTCAATGCAGTCACAAAGACCTTCAAGATCTTCAGATGCATCCGCAATAATTAAATCTCCATCTTTAAGTGACGGAAAGTTCTCATCATCAAAACTTTCCTTAGAAATAAATCCATCAAGTAAATAAGGAACGCGTTCCTCTAGATCAAAATCTAAAATCTCGTCTTCATAAGTAGCATGTATATCCCCGTAATGAATATTCCGAATTTCGTCTGTACTTCTTTCACTTGTCAAATGTTCTCTTGAAAAGGAAAACGATTTGATAAAAGAAAACACTTTTCCGAACTCCGGAGAGGTCCAATCATTGGGAATAGTAGACTTATAAAATGACTTTTTGTCTGAAGTATTTTTCACTATTAGTTTATTAGCTGAGTTAAATGTTCCTTTATTTCTTTCTGTACTTTGGCTAACTCTTTTTCCAGCTCTTCAATCTCTTTCTGCACTTCTTTAATATCCACTTCCGGCTCTTCCTCAAAAGTATCCACATATCTCGGTATATTCAGATTGAAATCATTTTCTTTTATCTCATCGAATGTGGCTACATAGCTGAACTTATCTTCCGTTACTCCCGGTTTAAGCTTGCCTTCATTAAATTTTCTGTAAATATCCACAATATGTTCAATGTCTGAATCACGAAGTTTATTCTGATTCTTTGCAGATTCATAGTGCTTGCTTGCATCTATGAACAATACATCTGTGTTATCATCTTTACCTTTATTGAATATGAGAATAGCTGCCGGGATACCTGTACCGAAAAATAAATTTGCAGGCAAACCAATCACAGCTTCAAGAATATTTTCTTCTATTGTTTTCTGGCGGATCTTTCCCTCGCTTGCTCCGCGGAATAAAACACCGTGAGGAACTACCACTCCCACTTTTCCGGTATTTTCGTATGTGGTTTCTATCATATGAGAAATGAAAGCCCAGTCTCCTTTACTCTTCGGGGGAATGCCTCTGTGGAAACGGTTGTATTTATCGGTTTCCGGATCAAAGCTGTCAGTGGATTTATTTTCTTCCTTATCATCACTCTTTCCCCACTTATCGAGCGAGAATGGTGGATTAGCAACTACTGTATCGAACTTCATAAGCTGATCATTTTCCAGAAGTTTCGGATTTCTTATCGTATCACCCCACCGGATCTTGGCGTTATCGAAACCGTGGAGGAACAAATTCATCACCGCCAGAGCCCAGGTACTGCCGTTGGCTTCCTGTCCGTAGAGAGAAAAATTGTCAGACCCAACTTCTTCACCAGCTTTAATAAGGAGGGAAGCTGATCCGCAGGTTGGATCGGATATCCGGGATCCGGGTTTGGACTTAGTAAGTTTTGCTAGCAGTGTTGACACTTCTTTAGGTGTGAAGAATTCTCCGGCTTTCTTCCCCGCATCGCTTGCAAAGTTTTCAATAAGAAACATATATGCTCCTCCGATTATATCCGAACCTCCAAGATGTGAAGGTTTAAGATCCAGTTCTTCTTTATTGAAATCAATTAATAGATTCCTTAACCGTGTGTTCTTATCTTTAGTCTCGCCGAGTTTACTGCTGTTAAAATCTATGTTCTGGAAAATACCCGCGCCGTCTTCACTGTAGAGTTTATCCCTGTTAGCTTCTTCAAGATCTGTGAGAGCTATATTGATCAGTTCACCTATATTGGATTCATTACGGTGGTCAAACAAATATCTGAAATGACTGTGCTCCGGAACGACAAACCGTTCATGTTTCATTGCTCGTTCAGCGCGGTCCTTATCACTTTTATATTTTTTCATATAAGTCTCAAATTTATCGTCATACACATCACTTAAGTATTTTATGAACAGCATTGTGAGCACATAATCCTTGTAAACACTCGGATCAATACTTCCGCGGAAAGTATCACATGCTTTCCATACAGCGTCATTAATATCTTTCTGGGTTATTTTTTTTGTCATGATATTTAGTTAATTGCATTTAAAATTAATTGTTGAATTTGAGATTCTCTTAAGTTTTGTAATTTTTGAATTAAGTCTTTTTCTTTCATTTGAAGAGCAGCAATATTTACGATGTAATTTTGGGTTTTTAGATCCGGTATTGAAATTTCCAGATCAGAAAGAACATATTTCGAAATGGATACTATAGAAGTTCCGATTGCATTTCCCTTCAAATGGCTTTGAGTCTTCGGATGATTAAGAAACCAGACTAAATATTCCGGCAATACTAAATCATTTGTAAAATTTTTCAACCGGATCACAAAAAATGAAGTAGAAGCAATTGCCGGTTCATTTTTTTCCTCAAATAAAGTAGCGAAATTTTTTGTACCCTTTGCAGCAAACAACACATTCCCCGGCTTAAGAATATGTTTTTCTGATATACTTTCCCGCAGAATCTCAGGATGCAGTTTAGATTTTAAATTCCCGTTTTCATTAAAATGTTTTGCCTGTAAATATATGATATCTCCATTGATTTCTGTTTGCGCATAGGTTCCGGTCTGGATTGAAGCAATATCTTTTAATCTCTTTTTCATTATTTATCTAAGTAATTGGCCTACAAAATAGGTTAGTTTCCCTTAACAAGCAATTTAAAATAAATAATTCAATAGATGTTCTACAAAATATTATCAACTTTAAGTAATCGTACGGTTTAGCAGACTGAAGTAGGCTGACTTTTAATAAAAAAGTCGAGTCCTCGACATTATATCCTTTCAAACTAACTCAAAATTAGAGTTTTCTCTACATTTAAAATCTCAAAAAAATATCGGGATCTCGACTCGCTTTTTAGAATCGGACCTTTCGCGAAGGCGCCGGCGCATCACACAGTTGCCCCACCTCCGGCATTCAGAGAGCGATAGGTTTGGCTGGTTATTGGGTTAGCCGATCAGGATACATACTTCCCGACCTATTACCCTTTGAGCATCAGGCAGAATTAGTGAAAAATTTTTTCAAATATATTAAAGAAGAATTTTTATATAAATCACCTCTCTGAAAATATATAATAGGAGTTAACTCCTCCTCACAAACTCTTATATACCTCCATCACTTTTTCCTCTCC
>CALMST010000212.1 GCA_937872315.1 uncultured Ignavibacteria bacterium
TATTGAGTATTGAGTATTGAGTATTGAGTATTGAGTATTGAGTATTGAGTATTGTTTGTATATCTGTTTCAAAATTCCTTATCACAAATCCCAAATCATTTAAACTCATTTGCAAATTTATACATTATCGGGACTCCTTCGAAAAAATTATTCAGTTCTTCTTTTGAAATTTTTCTTCTGTCAGCCAGATCAGGTTTATAAAAATCCAGCCAGGGGTCGGTGGCAACATATATGTCACCGTTATCATCAAAAGTAATGGACTCGGGCGCTATTCCAAGAACTCTGTCAATGTCTTTGTGTCCGGGAATAGGAAGAGCCATTTCACGGGTTTCGCTTTCTTTTACAGTAAAGTCATCATTGAATTTAATATAAAACATGCTCTTTCTGTTTCTGTCAATTCCGTAAATATAATGGTCATCCAAGGCATAAAGAGCAGTGATGCTGCTGATCCTGAGATCATGCGTACTGATCTTTCTTACTTCATCAGTTTTCCGGTCAAGGATATAAAGAAGAGTGCTGTCGGTAAAACTCTTTCCTTCTGTCTGATAATTTTCAAGTCCGAGAAAAAAATAATTATCTGTTACAGCAAGTCCTTCAAATCCGACATTATCAAATGTATGTTCATAAATTTCCGCAGGAAGTTTCAGCCTTTTCATGGTCAGCATGGAATCTAGAGTAAAAATGTCTTTGTTGAATGTGAGTTCGTAAATGCCTTCTTTCTGTTTATATATTTCCGGATCGAGTGAACTGTATTCGTGACCTTCGAGTGTTATAAACAATCTGTTATTATTCCTATCATACACTATATCTTCCATGTCTTTCTTTTTAAACTTATACAAAAGATCGTTGATCTCTTTGGAAAATGGAATTTCGTAGATCTCCATTTCAGGCGGATTTAAACTTTCGTCAATTTTAAGTTTATTGATCTTACCGATATCATCCACTCCAAGGAAGATCTTCTTTCCGTCTTTTACTCCAATAAATGTCAGCCCTGAAGTTTGATTAGTGTGTCTGATGCCATTGCTTTCGAGCATCCATATGGGATAATTTCCTATCGACTGGATCCCGTCAGGATTAGCAAAATATAAGTTAACAAATACGATTATGGCGATCAAAGGAAGGAATACCCTTATTATGTGTCTCATTAATTTTTTTAATTCTTTCTTTGTAACTGTTTAATGAAAAAATCGTTCCGTTTTTCAGTATTCAAAAATAGCTGAGATGATTAATAATTGATAGGATATTTTCTCATGCGTTGTCTTTCGTTAAGTTTTTCAATATTCAGATAAAGACAGATGTGATAAATGCATCAGCCTTGCATGAAAAGGTGGTATTGAGTAAGATGATTATTATTGTTAATTTAACACTTTAAAATTCTATAAGGAGAAAAACGTATGCCTGATCTTTCAGTAAATTTTGCGGGAATAAAAGCCCCGAATCCTTTCTGGCTGGCTTCAGCTCCACCGACCAATTCCGGATATCAGATAATGAAAGCCTTCGATGCTGGATGGGGTGGCGCTGTCTGGAAGACTCTCGGAATTCCTGTGGTCAATGTATCAAGCAGATACGGAAGTGTCAATTACAGAGACAGCCGTATGATGGGATTCAGTAATATTGAACTGATCACAGACAGACCACTTAAAGATAATTTAAGAGAAATTGAAGAAGTAAAAAAATATTTTCCCGATCATGCCGTCATTGTATCTCTTATGGTAGAGTCAAGAAGGGAATGGCATCAGATTGTAAAAGATGCAGAGAATGCAGGGGCTGACGGACTCGAGCTTAACTTCGGATGTCCGCATGGAATGTGTGAAAGAGGCATGGGCTCGGCTGTCGGGCAGGAGCCGGAAGTTCTTAAAACTATTGTAGAATGGGTGAAAGAAGTTGCAAAGACTCCGGTAATAGTGAAACTTACTCCCAACATATCAGATATTACAGAACCCGGACAGGCTGCCAGGAATGGCGGGGGAGATGCAATTTCACTAATTAATACAATTCAGAGTATTGTAGGAGTTGACATAGATAACTTTGTTCCGTATCCGTATGTTGACGGCAAAAGCACTAACGGCGGATACTGCGGTCCGGCAGTAAAGCCCATCGCAATGAATATGATAAAGAACTGCGCACAGGATCCGGCTATCGCTCTTCCTATTTCGGGGATAGGCGGTATAGAAAACTGGAGAGATGCTGTTGAATTTATGCTGCTTGGTGCCGGAACAGTTCAGGTTTGCACTGCCGTAATGCATTACGGCTTCGGAATTATACGTGAAATAATTCCCGGATTTGAAAATTATATGAAAGAGAAAGGATTCAATACAGTAGCGGAGATGACAGGTAAAGCATTGCCGAACACAACGAACTGGGAAAATCTTAATCTTGATTATAAGATCATTGCGGAGATACATAATGAAAAATGCATAGGCTGTCAGCTTTGTTATATTGCATGTGAAGACGGAGCTCATCAGGCTATAAGACTCTCGGAAAACGGTACAAGGGTACCTCAGATAATAGAAGAAAATTGCGTCGGATGTAATCTTTGTTCGCTTGTATGCCCCGTAGAAGGATGCATTGAAATGATCCGTAAGGACGACGGCAGAAAATATGAAACCTGGAAAGAAAGAACCGATAGCGGAAAAATACCAACTACATTTAATGATAAACTTGCGGGAGGTCTCCATCATTGGGTACCTGAACCTGTATCAGCATTGAAAAATAAGCTTTGAATTAAGGATTTAGATTTTATTTGTGCTTTTCCATTTGAAGGATCAAATTAAAAAGTCAAAGAAAGTTTCGTCTGCTTGTTATCCTGATATCTTATTTGAAAATATAAAAATAAATAACCGGGAATTCATTTTTAACAGACGGCAAAAATATCAGCTCACCAACTTTAAGAAATGAACTTTTGGTCGGTTCACACAGAAAATATTTTTTATGTTCTTAAAATTTTCTGAATATCTTATGTTAATTTATAACAGGCGGGTTTTTTAAATTGAGTAGATTAAAACACAGTTCGGAATTTCTTATTAAAGCTATTTTACTTTTTGAAAATATGCCGTACAGTGTTGCAATCTGATACGAAATTTATTTATAAATACTTTGAAACTTTTTTTTATTCTGAGTATTATTGAAAAAATTTAACAACAGGTCATTAATCATCCTAATTTTTCCCAAAACAGTTACGGTGTAGAAAATTTAACTTTTTTAAAAGAGGAAAATCAGAATTGAGTTTATCATTAAGTGAATTAAAGAACAAATTTGGAAGAATTAAATTAATTGTTTCAGATATTGACGGAACTTTAGTTGATAATAACGGTGATCTGAGCACGCAGACAATTCAGATTGTAAAAAAACTTCAGGAAAAAGACATACTATTTTCTCTTGCATCGCAGAGAGTTCATTCTTCTATAGTTCCTCTTGCTAAACAGCTAAATATTAAGATCCCGTTAATATCATTGAACGGAACGCTCATACAGGATATAAAAGGGAAGACTGTTTTAAACAAATCTATCATTGATGAGAAGTATGTGAAGAAAGCTCTGAAATTTGCCGAGACTTATTATGTGAAAATTGCGCTTTGCTATAACGATGAAATAATTTACACGGAAGATAATTCTGTTATCAAAGATTTCATGACACGGCTCGGAACTACCTATACACTTGTCAAATCCTATGATGATCATATGAATAACGTTCTCGAAATTATCATGTCGGGTAATGACAGAAAAGTCATGAAACATATTCAGGGAAAAATGCAGCCGCCTTTCGGATTGTTTCTGAAAGTTAAATACTACCGCTCACAGACCTTTCAGGGTGTTTTCAATATTGAGATATTAAGAAAAGGTGTAAGTAAGCGGACAGGGCTCAGGATGCTTACCAAATATCTCAATATCAGTAAAGATGAAGTAATGGTATTCGGTGACTGGTATAATGACAGGGATCTGTTTCAGTTTGGAGGAACAAATATTGCTCTCGAAAATGCTGTCGATGAATTAAAGGAAATGGCTGATTATGTGACTGATAAATCAAACGATGAAGGCGGTGTAGGTGAATTCCTTAAAATGTTTTACGATACCATCAACACTAAAAAGAAATAGTCATTGAAAAAAGCTGACTATAACTTAATAGCGAAATATTATGACACCGTTATAGGAGCCGGATTTGAAACCGGAGAGTATTTATATAAAATCTTAAGGAAGTATTTCAAAAAGAGTGATCTTAATTCAGTTCTCGAATTAGGCTGCGGTACGGGAGAAAATCTTAAAGCCTTCCAAAAGAAGTATGATATAACCGGTATAGACATCTCATCTGAAATGATCATGATAGCGAAGAAAAAGCTTCCGCGCGCAGATCTGAGTGTCGAAGATATCAGGAAATATGAATTTGACCGTAAGTTTGATCTCATCCTCTGTCTTTATGATACAATAAATCACATTACTTTATTTTCCGACTGGAAGAAGATATTTAAAAATACTTCAGAACATCTGAATGCAAATGGTCTGTTTGTTTTTGATATTAACACGATTTTTAAACTTGATTACTTTACTGCCATTTCTCCTATCGTTCATGAATTCGGAAAAAATTATCTGATCATCAATATTGATAAAGCCGGCATTAATCTCTATAACTGGAATTTGAAGATGTTTGAAAAAGTAAGATCAAATAATTACAAACTGATTGAAACAAATATTAAAGAATCTTCTTTTGCTCTTATCAGAATTAAAACAGAACTGGAAAAATATTTCAATATATTAAAAATTGAAGATGATACCGGAAGATCAATAAAAGAAAACAGCGGAAGAGTCTTCTTTATCTGCAGAAAAAAATAATATTATAATTTATATATGAAAAAAATAGTAGAATGCGTACCGAATATCTCAGAAGGAAGAGATGAAAAAATCATTAATGCCTGCGCGGATGCAGTCAGAAAAGTGAGTGGTGTGACATTACTGGATGTCGATCCGGGCAAGTCAACGAACAGAACAGTATTTACTTTTGTGGGTGATCCGGAATCAGTTGTCGAAGCTGCGTTTCAGTTTTCGAAGACGGCTTATGAACTCATTGACATGTCAAAACATTCCGGTGAACATCCGAGAATGGGCGCTGTGGACGTTGTGCCGTTTGTACCTGTTGCGAATGTAACAACTGCTGAATGTGTGGAGTGTGCAAAGCAATACGGCAAAAGAGTCGGTGAAGAGCTGGGTGTACCTGTTTATCTTTATGAAGAAGCATCGACAAATCCTGAGAGAAAAATGCTGAAGCAAATTCGTTCGGGAGAATATGAAGGCATTAAAAATAAAATAATTAAACCCGAATGGAAACCTGATTTCGGTCCGCAGGAATTCATAGAAAGATCCGGAGCTACGGTGACAGGTTCAAGATTTTTCCTGGTTGCTTATAACGTGAATATACTCGGCACAAAAGAGCAGTCGCACAAGATAGCGCTGAATATCCGCGAACAGGGGAGAGGCGATGATAAACCGGGCCGTCTCAAAGAGGTCAAAGGCATCGGATGGTATGTGGATGAATACAACATGGCGCAGGTTTCTATGAATCTTGATAATTATACAGTGACGCCTCCGCATATTGCCTTTGAAGAATGTAAGGCAGATGCAGAGAAAATGAATCTTGCAGTCTGCGGAAGCGAACTGGTAGGGCTGATCCCGCTTGAAGCAATGCTGATGGCTGCAGAATATTATATTGAAAAAGAAAATCTGTTCATACTTGATGAAAGACAGAAGATAAGACTTGTCATCGACAGACTCGGGCTGTCATCCATTTCTGAATTCGCTCCGGATAAGAGGATCATTGAATATATGATAAAAGAAGAGTCTAATGAACCGCTTGCATCACTTACTGTCAGAGACTTTGTCGAACTGGTCGGAGCAAGGACATCAGCACCCGGCGGAGGGAGCGTCTCAGCATTGATAGCAGCGCTCGGAGCAGGGCTTGGAGCAATGGTGGGTTGGATGAGTTATGGTAATAAAAAATTCGAGCATCTCGATAAGACCATGAGAAAGCTTATACCGCCGCTTCACAATAAAATGAAAGAGCTCATCCCGATGATAGATGCCGATACGAATGCATTCAATGATTACATGATAGCCATGAAGATGCCTAAGAAAACCGAAGCAGAACAGAAGATCCGAAAGGAAAAGATGCAGGAGGGTTTGAAGAAAGCGGTAATTGTGCCGTTGAATGTAATGCGAATTTCTGATTCATGCTGGGAGTGGATGATTAAAATGGCAAAGGACGGAAACATTGCCTCGAAGAGTGATCTCGAAGTAGGCGCAAAGTCTCTGGAAACGGGCATCTGGGGAGCATATAAGAATGTAGAGATAAATCTGCCGAGCATAGAAGATGAGAAATATAAGAAAGAAATACTTGACGAAGCGAATGCGCTTCTTGAGAATGCGGGAAAGAATTTAAAGAAGGTTTGTGCGGTATTAAACAAAAGATAAACTTAATTTCTAAAAATACATAAAAATGAAATACCCGGTGATTTATCTCACCGGGTTTTTATATTTATCTTTTAGAATAACGTTTTTTACTTAATACTTAATACTTAATACTTAATACTTAACATGATAGATTTCTTACTCGACATAATGCGTTTCGATTCCACATCAGGCAGAGAATCCGAACTGGCAAAATACATTGCGGAAAAATACAAACCGGATGATGCGGAGCTAGAGATGCATACAACTGACTCAGGAAGGACGAATGTCTTCTTCAAATGGGGAGAGCCTAAGATCATTTTTAATTCTCATACAGACACAGTCCCGCCGTATATTCCGCCGGTTAAGGAAGATGATATTATTAAAGGTCGCGGATCCTGTGACGCGAAAGGACAACTTGCATATTTGTTTGAAGTGTGCAAACAGTTGAGAAAAGAAGGTCATAATAATTTCGGAATGCTGATGACCTGCGGTGAGGAAGACGGTTCACACGGAGCGGTGGAAGCAAACAAGCATATTAAGAACTGTGACTATATTATTGTCGGAGAACCGACCGAAAACAAACTCATCAAAGCCTCAAAAGGAAACTTCTGTATCGGATTCAAAATTCTCGGAAAGAACTGTCACTCGGGATATCCGGAATTAGGTGATAATGCAATAGACAGGATGATTGATTTTGTGGAAAAAGTTAGAAAACTTGACTTTCCGGCTGATGATATTCTTGGAGAGACCAATTTCAATATTGGCAAGCTCAAATCAGACAATGCTCATAATGTAGTACCTGATCTTGTAACATTTAAGATATTTTTCAGATCGACATTTGCTACTCATGATTTAATTTCCGAAAGAGTCCGGTCATTACTTGATGATAATATAGAAATGAATATTTATTTTGACCACGTTCCGGTCAGATTCCATACTGTTAAAGGATTTGAAACGGGCACTGTAGCATACGGTACCGATGCGCCGTCATTTACGAACATACCAAACAGGTTACTTTACGGACCCGGCAGCATACTCGATGCCCATACGGAGAATGAGTATGTAAGAATTGAGGATATGCATAAAGCTGTGGAAGATGTAAAGAAGATCTTTAAGATTATTACAAGGTCTTAGTTGAATTTTTTCACCACAAAGTCACAAAGACACAAAGGTATTTAACTGTTGTGAAATTTTACTTAGTGCCTTAGTGTCTTAGTGGTAAACAAGATTGCAGAAATATTAAATTTTAATCAATTGTAACTAAAACCTAAATTGATTAAATTACCAATTCTAAAAAACGGTCCCATCGACTAGGGGTTAGGTCGTCACTCTTTCACAGTGAAAACACGGGTTCGAATCCCGTTGGGACCGC
>CALMST010000213.1 GCA_937872315.1 uncultured Ignavibacteria bacterium
TTTTCCGATGAAAAAAGCGGAAGTTATAAAATAAATATAGATTATCCTCAGGTTGATTTCGGACCGGATGCGCTGATGGGAGCAAGAGGCAATGCACAGGATATTAATAATTCACTCGATTCCATTGTAAACAGCATTAAAGATGAGTTTGTAAAACAGGTGTCAGAACTTCCGGAAATGAAAGATCTCGATGCGGAAAGCGAAATGGCTATAAACGGAGTAGGATGGATAAACAATAATCATCTCATTTGCACACAGCTCATAAATTATACTTACATAAAAGGAACAGCCCATCCGATGACAACCAATACGACATTCAATTACACAATTGACGGAGAGGGTCCGCTTGGATTTTCTTCGCTTTTCAGAAATGATAAAGAGTATCTGAATTATATTTCTACAATTTGCATAAGAGATCTGGAAACAAAGCTGAATGATGAAGATGATAATCTGAGTGATATGATAACAGACGGAGCGTCGGCAGATATGAAGAATTTTTCAAACTGGTCGGTGGAAAATGATAAGCTTATAATTATTTTTAATCCTTATCAGGTTGCTCCGTATGTTTACGGAATGCAGTCAGTTGGAATTCCGCTCAATGAACTAATGGAATATATTGATCCGAAAGGTCCGCTGGAATATATGTTCAGATAAGAAAATTTATCCTGACCAATAAAAATTTCAGATTAATCAAACAGGAACAAATAAAAAATTTGCTTATTTTAACAAATCAGATAATCAGCCAGTTAACCGATCAAAAGTGCAAGTGATGTTTTGTTTCGGGATTGTTCTGGTGATGGATCTTAATAGAAATTACACCTCCGATAATGACAAGTATTATTCCGATAAAAGAGGAAATTCCGGGAATGTGATCATAAATTAAGTAATCCAGAATTCCGGCAAAAATAACCACTGAAAAATTCAGCGGTGACAATTTTACAACCGGAACATATCTGTAAGCAAATTGCAGAAGATACAGATAACTGATAAAAAGAGCTCCTGTAAGAATTGCATATAACCAGATCAAAAGCGGAGGATTCGACCAGTTTGCAATGGCAAAGGGAAGAGTTAGCACAAATGCTATAAGCGAATAATAAAATAAAATTGTAATAAATGATTCTGTCTTTGTCAGAATACCAAGGGTAACAAATGTCACTGCCAGTGATATCCCTGCGCACAAACCATACATATCACCTTTTTCAAAAAAATTTCCGTCCGTCGGATCGAGAATAAAAATTATTCCCGTAAAACCTATCAGAATTCCCCACCAGATTTTATTATCAATTCTATTTTTTAACCAGATCATTGTGAGAATAGGTATAAACAGAGGTGCGGTATTATTAAGCAGATTTGCATTTACGAGCGGAATTTCGGAAACAGCCGTTACAAAAAATGTAAATGCCAGTATTCCCGAGATACCGCGGATAAAATGATACTTTAATTTAGTTGTTTTTAGATCACGGAATTTATTTTTTGAAGCTAAAAAAGTTATAATGACAAGACAGGTTAAATACTGTATAAAAATAACCCATTCAGTTGAAGCGCCGGCTGCTATTTCCAGTTTAACCAAAAGACTAACGGAAGCAAGAAAGAAAAATCCCGTAAGAGTAGCAAAGACTGCTTTAAAAGTATTTGAATTTTCATTATTTATTTCAGTCATTCAGAATTTATTTTGAAAATTGAAAATCCGGATGTTTTTTCGTTCATCAGATAAACCTGTACATAAGTACGCTGTCAATATAAGAATCATCTTCGAGTTTCATATCCTTCGGACATCTGCCTTCTTCAATAAATCCCAGCTTTCGGTAAAGATTTTGCGCATTTTCATTTGTGGAGAATACAGCCAGAGTGATCTTCTCAATTAAATTACCGCTTTGCGCCCATTCAATCAAAGTGTTTATAAGGATTTCTCCAATACCAAGGCGTCTGTATTCCTTGATAATGTAAACAGAAAATGAACCGGAGTGTTTTGTTCGTTTAAATCCGCCGTTCTCAAAATCAAGATAGCCCACAACCTTTCCTTCAGTTTCAGCAACGAGATAAAGTGAACCATCTGATATTTCGTATTGTGCTATCTTTTCTTTTTCAGCTTTCGGTGTATAAAAAGTCTCTCCCGGCGTTCTTAGCATATAGAGCTTTTCATTTACGATCGTCAAATTTACGTCTATGATCTGAACAGCGTCTTTTGGGTGAGCATTTCTAATAATAACATTAAGTCCGTTTTTTAACTGATAAGTTTTTTGTTCAATTAAACTCATTTTCAGAAATAAATTATTATGTAAGAATTATAAAATTAACAGATATTAATTGCTCAGAATGAATTTCAGTATTTTTTCTCTGCCGTTTTCATCAAAATCATTTATAATTAAATCTGCTCCGGAAAGATCCTGCATATTTGTACTGCTATTTGTAAATCCGATACTTTTCATGCCGGCTGAATTAGCTGCATTGATGCCATTTGCTGAATCTTCAATCACATAAAAACTCCCGGGGTTCTGATCAAAATGATCAGCAACTTTTAAAAAAATATCCGGAGAAGGTTTGCCTTTTTCAACTTCCTCACCGCTGATTATAAAATCAAAATTATTTTTGATCTTCAGTTTTTCAAGTACAAAATTAACATTATCCTTTGCTGATGAAGATGCAACGCTTAATCTGACATTGTTCTTTTTAAGGATCTCTATCAGTTCATTGATTCCTTCTACCGGTTTTGTAATGATATCCGAGTCCAGTATCTCAAGCATTCTTCTTTTTTCAAGGTGTATGAAGTCGCTTATTTCATTTTCGAGTTCATATTTTTCCTTTAGGAATTTCCACATAGGAACTGATGGCATGCCTACAAGGGCTTTATATGTTTCATCATCCATATTTATTCCAAACTGATCAAACATCCTGAGATTCATCTCAAGATAAGCCGGTTCTGAATCGATCAGTACTCCGTCCATGTCAAATATAACAACTTTATCTGTCATTGATCATAATTCTGATTAATTAATGCAAATCGTATATGATCCTGCCATTTACCGTTTATCTTTAAGTAATTTTCTGAATATCCTTCTTTGGTAAAATTCAATTTTTCAAGTACCCTTACAGATGCGGTATTAGAAGGTATTACATTCGCTTCGATTCTGTGAAGTCTGATATCCCGGAAGGAAAAATCTATGATCTCTTTTACTGCTTCAGTTGCAAATCCTTTTCCGTTCTCATTTTCATCCACGCTGTATCCGAGAAAAGCGCTTTGCAGAATACCCCTTATGATATTTGATACGGCAATATTTCCTATAACCCTTTCAGGATCATCTTTTTTAAATATATTATAACGGTATTCACTGCCGCATTCTCTGAGATTTTTTTCGTATTCGAGTTTCCGTAACTGATATTCATATGTATAATAATCTTTATCATATTCAGGAATCCAGGGTTTTAGAAATTTACTGTTCCTGTGATAAAACTCAAGCAATCCGGGAATATCAGTTGCGCTCAGTGTTTTTAATATTAACCGGGGTGTCGTAATTCTTTCTGCCATTAAAAATAAGCACTTAAAAAATTATAGAGTTTAATATTTTCTCTCACTTGCAATTTCCATTGCTATCTGTTTTCCCTTTATGGTATTGTTATCCATTACTTTTATAACTTTATCCGAGTACTGCTTCGGGATCTCCACAAAGCTGTATTTATCAAATATTGCAATCTCTCCGATCGCTTTTCCCGGAATACCGGATTCACCAGCTATTGCTCCCACGATATCATTTGGTTTCACTCTCTGATTTTTTCCAACGTTAATGAATAATCTTACCATATTTTCATCACCTCCTCTTTTAAAGCTTCCTCTCGAATCACCACCGTCATGTTTTCCGCCTTTATCAAATTTACCTTTCTTTTTAAATCTGCCGCCTCTGTCACCTCTGTCGCCTCTGTCTTTGCGGTCACCTCTGTCGTCACGGCTGAAATTTTCTCTTTCATATGTATATTCTGCAGCGGGAGCTTCTTCTTTTTCTTTACCCATTACCATTTTTAAAAGAGCTGCAGCTATTTCAACTGAAGTGTAATCTTCATTAACAAGTCTGTCTATTACAGAACTGTATTTCGTCATGTCATCATCACTGTCCATTAGTGCTTTTATTTCATTAATGAGAGTGTTGGTTCTGATCTCCTGTACATCTTTCATTGATGGGATCGGAAGAGAAATAATCTTTGTTTTTGTGTATCTTTCTATTTCCTTGATAGTCCTGAATTCTTTTCCGACTACGAAGGTAAATGCCTGACCGGCTCTTCCAGCACGGGCTGTTCTTCCTATTCTGTGAACATAATACTCATCATCCTGCGGCATATCGTAATTGAATACAGCATCAATGTCATCTACATCAATTCCTCTTGCTGCTACATCAGTTGCAACTAGTATTTCGAGTTTTCCTGATCTGAATTTTGACATTACTCTGTCTCTCATTGTCTGTTTCAGATCACCGTGAAGTCCTTCTGCAGAATAGCCTCTTGCCTGAAGATGCGAAACGAGATCATCAACACTTCGTTTTCTGTTGCTGAATACGAGAGATAATTTTGGATTATGAATATCTATCAATCGTGTCAGAACCTCAAGTTTCATACTGGGTTTTAATTCAATATAATACTGATTCACATTAGGCACAGTGACTTCTTTATGAACGACCTTTATGTGATCGGGAGTGGTCAGATATTTTTTTGAAAGATCCAGTATCTGTTTTGGCATGGTAGCCGAGAACAATATAGTTTGTCTTTCTTCCGGCACCTGTTTAAGTATCATTTCAATATCATCCCGGAATCCCATATCAAGCATTTCATCAGCTTCATCAAGAACGACCATTTTGATTTCCTTAAGTTTTAAAGTAGCCCTGTTGATATGATCTATCACTCTTCCCGGTGTACCAATCACTATCTGTACGCCTGAGTTTATTGATCTGATCTGTCTGTCAATAGGCTGTCCACCGTAGATCGGAACAATCTTGGCATTCTTTTTATATTTTAATAATTCACTCAGCTCTTCAGAAACCTGAATAGCAAGTTCTCTTGTCGGGCATAAAACTATCGCCTGAACCTTTTTTGATGAAAAATCAATAGTTTCAATAATCGGTATTCCAAATGATGCAGTTTTTCCCGTACCCGTCTGTGCCTGACCAATGACATCTTTACCGCTTAATATAACCGGTATTGCCTGTGACTGAATCGGTGTGGCTTCTTCGAATCCCATATCAGTAATTGCGTTAAGTATATCTTTTGACAGACCTAACTCTTCGAACTTTAATGTATACATTATATTTTTTTAATTAAATTATTTGACACTGTTTATTTGTTGCTTTGTAAAAACAACAGCCCTGAATATATCACGGCGGATATTTACTGTTTTTATTTATAAAATGAATTTCGTTTTTTAAATTTTATTTATAAAAGATTACTGGCAAGTTCAGCAAGCTCAGATCTCTCGCCTTTGAGAAGATTTATATGAGCATAGACCTTTTGCCCTTTGAAATGTTCGATCAGATATGAAAGACCATTTGAAAGAGAATCAAGATAAGGATGATCGATCTGATAGATATCTCCCGTAAATACAATTTTTGCGCCTTCACCAGCCCGTGTGATAATGGTTTTGATCTCATGCGGAGTAAGATTCTGAGCTTCATCCACAATGAAAAAAATTCTCTGCAGGCTTCTTCCTCTGATATAGCTCAGAGGTTCGATCACAAGTTTATCATCTTTTATAAGTTGCGTGATCTGCTGATATTGTTTATCAGTCTCACCATACTGATCCTGAATCACCTTTATGTTATCCCAGAGAGGCTGCATATATGGTGCTAATTTATCTTCAATGTCACCGGGAAGATAACCTATATCTTTATTACTCAGGGGAACTACAGGTCTTGCAATGTATATCTGTCTGTAATGCTTTTTTGACTGAAGTGCGGAAGCAATTGCAAGTAGCGTTTTACCGGTTCCGGCTTTACCGGTCATTGAGATCAGCGGAATATCATTATTTGTTAATGCATCTAAAGCAAAGGTCTGTTCGGCATTTCGTGACTTAATTCCATATACATCTATTTTATCGACTCTTCTTAGTATCTCTCTGAACGGATCAAAGTGCGCAAGTACGGAGCGGTTATTATTTCTCAGAATATAAAATTTATTGGGCAGTATCTCGCCTTTAAGTTCTTTTTTTACTTCATCCAGGGGTACTTCAAAAGGCGGCAGGTATAATTTCTGCAGTATCTCATCATCAAAATTCTCAATAATCTCTTTGCCGCTATATAACTCTTCCACGTTATTGATCCTGTCAGTTGTATAATCTTCAGCAGGCAAACCCATTGCTTTTGCCTTCATCCGGAGATTCACATCTTTTGTAACGAGGATCACCGAACGTTTTTCATCAGCTTTCTGAACATCAATTGCGCAGCTTAATATTCTGTGATCAGGAGTATCGTCAGTAAAGATCTCCCTTATCTCTTTACTCATTCCGCGTGATATGGCAATCCTGACTTTTCCGAGTCCTTTACCGAGCGAGACTCCGCCGTTGAACAATGCTGATCCTGTCATGGTATCAAGTGTCCGGGCAAAATCACGGGCATTGAGATTTATTACCTGGCTTCCTCTTTTGAAATGATCAAGTTCTTCGATCACGGTCAGAGGTATCACTATATCATTTTCCTTAAATTGAAAAATGCATGAAGAATCGTGAAGTATGACATTAGTATCAAGTACAAATACTTTAGTAGATTTTTTTGCCATTAATTTATTCGTTTGAAATGAACGACTAATATAACCTATCTGAATAGGATAAGAAATGCAGGAATTAAAATCAGTGGGATTTCATAATATTGACTGAAACAGGTAAAACAACTTTTTGGAAAAAGATCATTCAGAAAAGTGAGTTTGCAAAATTAAAATCCCGCCTCCAGTCCAAATGAAAACCTGTTATTTATATTACCTTCTATCCTGTCATTGCCGCTACCGATGTTCTTGACACCTTCAAAATATGTCTCCGCATATTTTGCCGAGAGGTTTATAAAAGGAAACGGTCTGTACTTTATGACAACATACCAGCGCCTGCCTTCTCCATATAAAGGTACATTTGACATGACTCCCTGTATGTCGTTTTCAAATTCATATATCCGGCTGTCATAACTGTCAGTATTGAAGAATATATATCTTGTGTCGATCGTCATTTTTTTCACAGGTAAGAATCTGATATCGGAGTAAAACAGGTATCCTTTGTTGTTTCCGGTAAAATTACGGTATTCTATGCAGACATATTCAAACCTGCTCCTGAATCTCAAACTATTCTTTATGTTAAAAATAAAACCAGTTCTGATATTCATTTGATTTCTGTTAGCGATCAACTTTGATTCACGCCCTTCAGGATTATAATACTTTTGAGTCTCTTCTTTATTTTCATTTTTATATTTAATATCAAGCAATAGCTCTTTGGATATTTTCCATTCCGCATTTGTCAGAAAATCATTTCCATTTACAGGGACAGGATTAAAATAAGTTCTGTAAGGAAATTTATACTGGTCAAAGTAACTATTGATAATAAGACCTTTCAAAGGTTTGAATAAGATACCCGCATAAAGTCCCCGTTCGTTGTAGGTATCTCCCCGTTCACTGAATCCGAAGGAATGTACAGGAGTAAAATCAGCAGGATAATTTCTGTAAGAAATTATCACATTAGCAAAATTTAAAAAAGTGAACATTATACCGTTTACTGATGCAAGTGAATTTGTCTGAGATAAAGCGAATTCCCCAAATAAATTCATATTCTTTAAGATAATATCATAATCGGCTCCTGCCATAGAAGCTTTATTTCCGGAAATTTTAAACAGGTTCAGAGAGGAATCCCGAATAATGTTCTTAGAAAATTTACTTTGCCAGTAAGTAATTCCGAATCTGTAACTTCCTCTTTCATATGAAACTCTCCCACCGGTTAATTTTTCCCTGGCAGAATTTTTTCTTTGAATTTCTGTGGATGTCCTGTGATAACCATCACTATAAAAACTCTGAATATCACCTGTGATAATGTTTGAAGATGCATCAAAATAATTATCCGAATAGAACATATTGAAGTTAAGATATCTGAGTTCGTTCAAATTTATGTTTACAGCGCCTCCCCGGAAAAACTGCACTTCATTAACCGAACCATAACCTTTTAAACCTTTCCCTTTTTTCTTCACCGGATTAATTGCATCAGCTCCCTTTGAAAAAGCCTGCAAAGTCCACATAGACAAACCCTGGCCGAAATTCAGCACATAATCACCGGCTATAACTTCCTTAATAAATCCTGAACTTTTCATACCGGCAAAACCCGAAATAAAGTCGGTAATATATTTTTCACCCGGATCTTTTTCAGTTGTTAGATTTGCTTCAAGATCATATTTCAAAGTATTATATTTAAAATTTAACTGGTTATAAAGTTTTATTCTTTTTCCTTCATATTTCCCGGAAAGAAAACCTGCCTTCGGCTGCAGATCCTGAAGGAACCTGGAGCGAATCCGGCTTTTTAGTACTGAATTCCCGGTCCTGGAATGGTTCATGATATTATTATTTTTACCGCTGTGATGAGTTTTTAAATTTTTCTTGCTTACAATCAGATAAATTTTTATTTTTTCATAAAGATCCTCCGAAATTCCTTCTACTTTAAGCAATTCTCTTTTTGATCTGAAATAACCGGCTTCATTCCGGTAAGCAAGGATCTTTTTTGAAATAATGGAATTGAGGTAGGGTATGTTTTCGAGCTGAGACAGAGTAGTTGTATTCAGATCATAAGGATGTTTCTTCAGATAATCCAGCTCATCAAGCAACTCCGAATCATCTTCCCCCGAATCAATTTCTTCAAGAAGTACTTCTTCCTGCCTGTCAAATTCCTGTTCAAAAGAACCGGTGGAATCCGTAAATTCTTTTGAAATGATATCCTGTGAATGAGTAGAATTCGAAAGATTTAATAACACAATAATCATCAAAGCAATATAGTTTTTCATAAGTCACACGGGAAATGATTAAATGAAAAAATATACTTTTTACAAATTATATATCAAAAGATAAATATTTGAGTTTGTGAAAATGGAAAAGAAAAAAATTTAGAGAAGATAGCTAATGAGTGTTGGGGGAAAAAGTCTTGTGTTTAAATGGAGAAGAAGAGAATTTGTTAATATTAAAGTGACTTTGCGGAGCGCGGGGCTAAGTGTGGCACACTTTGTCATCATTTTCAGTTAATGAAAATTTTCAAAAAAGTGTGCCACACTTCCGCAGACTATTTCAAACTGACTAACTCAGCGGCCATCACTTCCCTTGTATTATTATTATTCCTCTGGATAAATACAACTATATCAGTATTATTCTGATCGAGATCAGGGCTAATACTATAACTCTGATTATAACTGTTTGTCTGTCCCGGACTTATGGTAAATGCCTGTCCTGTTGGAGGTGTGACAAGATCCCTTAAGGTATTGTCAAAATGAGTCTCTCCGTTTGGAGCATTATACTGAATATTATTTTCTGCTACAGCAACATGATATACAAGATCATTATATACCTCACCCGAAATCTGCTTTATCTGAATATTTATATTTCCGTTTCTTGTGACATTATCATATGTGTTTGTCAGTTTAATCGCGTATGTTCTTGTATCTGCGAGAAATTCATTGATCTTATTTGTCCATGAAGCCTGACTGAAAGCACCCATATATGCTCCCAGTAAAAAAGTTCTTGGATTTACTATCGCAGCATTGGGATAAAAATTCATTCGCGCATTATTGTCGGTTGTATTATACAGATAAAACGGATCTCCTGCAAAAAGAGTAGTATGATATCTTAAAATTACGACATTAGCATCATTGGATGTGACTCCCTGTAAATTAAAAATTTCATCAAGATACGTATTAGCCTCTACACAGGGAATACAGCTGGTGTTTGTAAAAATTTCAACCAGAATTTTATTCGTCGGATTGATCGATTCAAGTGAAGTGGAAAATGAAAACTGACTTGACCAGTCAGTTGTATCGGTTGATACTGCGGCTTTTACTCTCCAGTAATAAGAACTGCTGTCATTAATAATACCATCCGGTACTGTATATGAAGATGCCGTTAATCCTGATGTATCAAGAACAAAAGAACTAAATGCAGGATTCAATGAAATTTGCAAAGTATAACTGACAGCATTTGGAAAATCAACCCAGTCAAATACCGGATTAAGTTCAGATATAGTTGAATTATTTCCGGGAGAAAGAAGCTGCGGAGTAGTCACTGCTGTAGAATTGTTCATGACCGTATCGTCATTGCTTTCACAAGAATAAAATGTAATGACAATCAATAAAACCGGTAATATTAAAAATGCTTTTTTCATTTCTATTTTAAAATTTTATTAAACTTATTAATAAATTTAAATTTTTCAATGCCGGAAAATCATATTCATAGTTGTCAGATTGTTCATACAAAATCATGGTTAATATTGTGTAGCTATCAAAACTCTGAAACCTTCAAACGGCTGTACAAATCTGCATATTCCATTAGTGCATTTAAGTCCGCCTCTTTCTGATCCGTAAGACACACCGAAAGTATTGGATTGATTCAATTTATAAGAGATCTCACCTGTAAACCAGCTGCTTTTTCCTGTTGGTTCATCTTCATTATTGGTGAATTCCGATGTTACAGTCAATACTAATGAAGGTGAACTGGAGAAAGTAAGTGAGTTATACTGATTCATAAAATTCTTATCACCTATATTAATTGAATTATTTGCCCATTGTGTTTCATTGATAAATGTAAGTGAATAAACATCCGTAAATGAATATCTGAATTCAAGCGGTATAGTTGTTGTCTTTATAATTTCAGAATTGGATGGATTGATCTGATTATATAAAACATTGTTCTGTAATGCAATCGCAAGTTTTCCGTAAATTTTGTCTGTTGCATAATCTTCAGCCTCTAAATATAATTCCCAGAATGGTGAAAATGAATTGTCAAGATCAGGCAGCCAGCTGTCTCCTCTGTCAACTCTCTCATAAGAAATAACGGATGATGTATCAATGTCAGTATACTGATAATGTTTTGAAGCGATACTTCCGCTCAGATTAAAACTTAATTTATCATTTGGCACATAAACAAAATCAAACTGTCCGCCTACCTCATCATTAAAATCAACTACATGCGGGTTTCTTGATGTGAGCACTGAATTGTTCTCTTTCTGTGCTGTAGGAGGATTCTGATAAGGAAGCATTCTTGAAGGTCGTGTATTGCTTCTGTTATCAGGTAAGGTTATATCAAATCTGTAATTCTTATATTCAAGCGTCATACCCAGATTCCCGAAAGTATAGGCAAAGGATGAATAAAGTCCGTCCCCGTTTGCCGTACTGGCGTTATAAATTTCATTTGGTGATATGACAGATGACTTGTAAGCGTAGGAAGTATAAAACTGCATACTCTTATAGTCAACATTGATAAAACCTTCAGATACATCAGAGTTTACATATGTTAAAAATCCTTCTTCAGGCAGAATACCGTTTGAATGAACATAATTCAGGCCAATGTTCAACGGCTTCAAAGGAGAAACTCTTAAAAAAGCATTTCTGAGTTTATAATTTTCAACTCTGTAAGGATCAAGATAATCCCGGTAATTTATATTTCCGCCAATGATCTGAGCTTTGATCTCAAGCGGGTTTTTGAATTTAAAAGTATTCTTGTAACCGATCCTTACCCCGTCAATTCCGGTGTCATATGCCAGAGCCCTGTCTTCAAAAGTATTCAATGACATTCCAAGTGAAATAGCTTCCCAGAAATCTCCCGCTCTAAGTGAAATACCTGATTCATGATCGTATTCAACAAATCGTTTTGCTATCCCCACAAAATTAACTCCATATTCTATTGAATCACTTATCTCATTTCTGAAACCAAAAGTAACTCCGTTAATTTTTAACCGGGCATCTGTCAGGTTTTCAAAATATTCTTTGGGATTTTTGATCGTTCCTGTGTATTGATATCCATTGCCATATCTGAGAAGATTGCTTACAGCTGCTTCAACATTCAGATTTATCTGAGCTTTAACGGCAGTTGAAGTAATTAAAAGAAAAAATAAAACTGATAGTTTTTTAATCATTTAACGATTTCATCACTATGTTATTTAAACCCCTATAGTTATAAAAATTTATAATTTTGCAGGACTATTTTAATATATTATTTATATGTTACTTGGATTCATCTTTTATGTCCTGAGCATCATTTCCGCTGAGAGCATCTTCTATTTCTTTTTCAATTTTAACTTCATCACCGGTTATGTATCCCAGATGTTTTGCAACAATGTTTTTGTTTTTATCAATTATCAGTGAATATGGAATTCCTACACCGCTGTAATTTTCAAATATTTTTTTGTCAAGATCAAAAATGACAGGGAAAGTATATTTATTGGCATTTATGAAGGATTTTACCTTGGAAACGGATTTCTGATTATCCTGACTGATAGCAAGATATGTAAATCCCTGATCTTTATATTTTTCATAAATAGGCTGCATTTTTTTCATCTCTTCTTTACAGGGTGAACACCAGGTTGCCCAAAATGATATCATTACCGGACCTTTTTCCAGTAATTTACTTAGCACGATCTCATTACCATTCAGATCATCTTTTTCAATTTCATTAAAATACTGACCGAATGAAATTACAGGAGTTAATATTATGAATAATATTATTGTTAAAAATGTCTTTTTCAATTTTGTTTTTGTTAAGATTAAAAAAAATAAAAATAAAACGGGAATATCCGGATTACTTTAAGAATTCATCAGAAGAATTACAATTGCGGTAATAACTAAATTAGCTATACCAAGAGGAAGCATTACCTTCCATCCAAGATTCATCAGCTGGTCATATCTGAATCTCGGTATGGTCCATCTGACCCAGATGAAGAACAGGACCATCAGAACAACTTTTGAAGCAAATGTCAGAACCTGTATGATACTTACCGCCATTGCCGGTAAGCCCATATCCTGCAGATAAGGAAATTGCCATCCGCCAAGATATAATGTAACTATCATTGATGATGAAACAATAACATTAGCATATTCTGCTAAAAAGAATAAAGCGAATTTCATACTGGAATATTCAGTATGGTATCCGCCGACAAGTTCCTGTTCGGCTTCAGGCAGATCAAACGGTGTTCTGTTTGTTTCAGCAAATGCAGATACAAGGAATATTATGAACCCAACTGGCTGAAGAAATATGTTCCATTTCCAACCGGCCTGGCTGCCTACAATTTTATCAAGCTCCAGTGTACCGTTCATTAATATAATTGCAATTACAGCTAAACCCATTGATAACTCATAGCTTATCATCTGTGCTGAAGCCCTTAAACCTCCAAGCAGTGAATACTTGTTGTTTGATGACCAGCCGCTTAATGTGACACCGTAAACCCCGAGTGATGTCATTGCAAGAAAATATAGTATGCCTATATTTACATTTGCTATCTGAAGATGAATTACCCTGTCACCTATTGTGATGGTATCACCAAATGGAATAACCGCAAATGTTGATAATGAAACTATGATTGAAATTGCCGGAGCTAAAGAGTGAATGAATTTATTGGCTTTTTCAGGAACTATATCTTCCTTCATTAAAAGCTTTACAGCATCAACAAGGGGTTGTAAAAGTCCCTGCGGACCTACTCTGTTTGGACCTAGTCTGTTCTGTATAAATGCTGATACTCTTCTTTCAGCATAAACTGAGTATGCAACTGCCGTAAGTAAAACTGCAAGTACAAATCCAATTTTTGAGAGTGTTATTATTAATTCTGTAACTGTTTCAGACATTAAAATTCAAATTGTGAGTAGGTAAAATCCGAAAAATAATCGTAAATTTAAATGCAAATTTTAAATTTTTTTAGTAACCTCTGAACTTTTCTGAAACAGAATGAACGGCTTTTTAAAATTCAAAGTGGTATTTATCAGACTTTAACATACTTAAAAACCTTTAACTTACAGACTTAATTTTTCATTCTTCTGTTTGATATCTGAAACTTATTCCCTTCAGGATCGCTTCCGTCACAAAAGTTTAATTCTCCGAAAGTCACGATCTTTCCCATTTTATGACCTCTGCTTTCTATCAATGCCTTGGCTTTTGCTACATCTTTTACTCCGAATGCAATTTTTACTCCGGTTTCCTTTTTTATATTGCCGGTTTTACCGATTTTATGTAATCCTATATTGCAGCTTCCGCAGTCCAATTCCGTCCATTCAGGATCTATTTTATCTGTAATTTTAAATCCGAGAATATCCCGGTAAAATTCGGCAACTCCCGGAACGTCATTTACAAATAAGATAATGGTTGTGATCTTTCCAATCATATATTATAAATTATTTTAATAAATCTTAAACTAATCTGAAAAATCACATATATAAATAACTAACATAACTCACAATATTACTTCTCTTCAAACTTCATCGCTGCCGAATTCATACAATACCTCTGACCTGTCGGAGGCGGTCCGTCATCAAACACATGTCCGAGATGAGCGCCGCATCTTCTGCATAATACTTCATCCCTGCTCATTCCGTGAGAATTATCAGCGCCAATGATAATGTTTGCTTCATTTACAGGAGCATAAAAACTCGGCCATCCGGTTCCTGATTCGAATTTGGTTTCAGAACTGTACAGCTCAAGACCGCATCCTATGCAATAATAAATACCTGATTTATGATTGTCATTATATTGATTACTAAATGGACGCTCAGTTCCTTTTTCTCTGGTTACATAATACTGAATCTCTGTAAGCTGACTCTTCCATTCTTCATCTGTTTTTACAACTTCAAATTTTGGAGTATCATTTTTTTCTTTAGTTTCAAGTGTGTCTTTTGCTTTGCTGTTGAACTCTGATGAATTGTCGGTTAAGGTTTGTTTTGTACATGACAGAAATGCGGATAACATTAAAATTATTGCAAGTATATTCATTTTTGATAAAAATTTCATATTTAATTTAATTTCTAAATGGGTTTTGAAATATTAACGAATTATGTCATTCGATGGTTCATATAATGTTTGCCTGTGAACTTGTGTCTATATAAAAACAAACAATGTTTATAAAAAAAATTTATAATAAACTTCAATAATTTTCCGGTTTAATTTATGCTTTATTTCTATTCTGTTATTTATTATTTATTTCTTTTATTCTTAAAATTAAAAGCAATTTCCTGTCTTTTCCAAAACCAGTTTTCTAAAATAATCTTTTTCGGATTATAGAAATACCAGTCCGGCATTCTTTTTATAGATCAAAAGTAAATCCGGCAAAGAAAGATCTGCTTCCTGTCATATATTATAAATTTGTTTATTTCTTTCTGCAATTTATTACAGGCGGTTTATATTGATAATCAATTTAAAAATATTGATTTAAAGTTATAATAATATTTTTATACAACTTTTTTAATTTAATTTATACACTACTTAACAATTTCAAATAAGTATTCTAATAATTACAGTGTAAAAATCACATAAAAGAATTATTTTACAAAATTAACAAATTAATATAAATATATCATGGCTGCTTTAAGATTAGGAGACACTGCTCCGAATTTCAGTGCAAAAACTACAGAAGGTGACATCATGTTTCATGAATGGCTTGGAGATAGCTGGGGAGTTTTATTCTCCCATCCCGCGGACTTTACACCTGTATGTACTACCGAGCTTGGAATGGTTGCTAAATTAAAAGATGAATTTGACAAACGTAATGTAAAGGTCATAGGTCTTAGTGTTGATCCGCTTACGGATCACACAGAATGGATCAAAGACATTAATGAAACCCAGAATGTAAATATGAATTTTCCGATGATAGCCGATGATGATAAATATGTATCATCTCTTTATGATATGATTCATCCGAATGCGGATGATAAACTTACTGTTCGTTCGGTATTCATAATAGGACCGGATAAAAAGGTAAAACTAACTCTTACATATCCAGCTTCCACGGGAAGAAATTTTCATGAGATCCTTAGAGCTATTGATTCACTTCAGCTTACAGCAAATCACAGTGTGGCTACACCAGTCAACTGGAATGACGGTGATGACTGTATCATAGTAAATTCTATCAATGACGAAGATGCAGCTAAAAAATTCCCGAAAGGATTTAAGAAAATAAAACCTTATCTAAGAATTACTCCTCAGCCAAATAAATAGTGATTATCGGATTCTTCATTTAAAGCACATTTAAAAAACAATATTTAGATGTGCTTTACTTTTTCCCGTTATATTTTAAAATAAAAATTAATTGAAACCTTTTAATTTCAATTACGTCTTGTTACTACTATTTACAATTATTTACGATCTCTGTATCTGATAAAATTCAATTATAAAAATTTAATTTATTTAACCTTCTATACTAAAACCATGAAACATATTTACAGTATCCTAATTGTAATATTTTCATTTTATTGTTCACCGTTATTTTCTCAGACACAGGGAGTGAAAATAGCCAGCCCATCAGTTGACGGTTCATTGAATGGTACAGAGTGGAGCGGCGCAAAAGTATTTACGAACTTTCACAAGTTCATACCTAAATCCGACGACAATTCATTCGACAGTACCATAGTCTATATTAAACAAACCAGGGACGCCCTTTATTTCGGATTCGATTATTTTCCAAAAGGAAAAATAATCTCCAAATCACTTGTAAGAGACAGAAGCACAGAAGATGAAAACGAATTTTTTATTGTGCTCGATCTCGAAAACAAAAAACAGAACGGCTATATGTTTGCATTCAGTTTTCTTAATAATCAGAGAGATGCAATTATTTATAATCAGAGGAATCAGTCTTCAGAATGGGACTGGGTCTGGGATGTTAAATCCACTATCATTTCCGAACCAACCGCTACCAAACCCGGACATATTCAGACTGAAGTAAAGATCCCCGTTGACAGACTTCAGAATAAAAATCAGAAAACCATCGGCGTGGATGTTCAGATGTTTTCTTACAGTCCGGACGGAACATACTACTATTATTCTCTGATTCCAGACTCTGAACTTCTTTCTCTTAAAAATACCTATCAGCTTGATCTTACAACGCCTTTTGATGAAAAGCTGAATCTTGATGTGGATGTGATCCCTTTTGCAGTTGGTCAGACTTTCAATAATGACAGAGATACTTTTCAGGTAGGAGGAGATCTTTATTTAAGTATGGATAAACACACTCTTAAAGCTACTTACAATCCGGATGATTTTACTCTCGAAGCTGATCCTTTCAGATTTTCACTTTACTCAAGACCAATATACCTGCAGGAAAAAAGACCTTTCTTCAGTAAAGACCTTGACCTGTTCAGAACTCCTATAAATTTATTTTATACAAGGGCTATCGAAGATATTAAATACGGATTTAATTATTCGTACAGAAGTGATATTCTCAAAGCAGGAGCGGTACTTGTAAATGATATAAATGAGTTCGGAGAAAAAAGAAACTTTTTCATAGCAAGACCTAAAATGAGTTTTCAGGATATTAATATCGGAACAATGCTTATATTCTCCAATGTCGGAGAATCTGACTACAAAGAGACTGTAATGAGTCTGGACGGTTCATACCGGTTTCCTGACAATCCGGTCAGAGTGCAGGCGCAATATGCAAACAGTATTTCCAGTTTAGGAAACAAATCGCGTGAAGGTAATGCTTATAATCTTTATGCTTATTATCAGTATGACAATAACGGAGGACCTTATGCAGATGTAAGCTATAACAGGGTAAATCCCGGATTCTTTGCTTCCACGTATTTTAATTCTCAGACTCAGTTTCCGAACAATTATGATCAGGTGAATATATCAGGCGGTTATAATTTTGTTTATGACAGAAAATATTTCAGTGATATGAACTTTAATGCCGGTTATTTTAAGTTGAGTACTCTCGAACAGGAAGGACCTTTCCCTTCAGGATTCAATTTTCAGAAATATTTATACTTCAGCTCTAATTTTAAAGTATCTGAATTCCTCAGGTTCAATCAGTATTTCGAATATAATAAGCCTAATTCGATTGATGCAAACGGTGAACTTCTTACTTATACCAATACTGCGCAGGATTATAATGCAAGTATTTTCCTGGGTACTAATTATTTGAATATTGGTTATTATTTCGGACCATACTTCGGTTCCTTTATCCAGAATCCTTATGTAAGCGGAAATGTATTCTTGTTTGACAGACTTGCGCTCAATGGAAGTCTGACATTTGTGAATCTTGATGATTCAAAAAGAACAATTCTTAATACAGGACTTAACTGGAAGATCATGAATAAATTGTTCCTGAGATCCTACTACCAGCGGGACAATCTTTCCAAACAAGCGCTGTGGAATTCAATTCTTCAGTATGAATTCTTTGCCGGAAGTAATGCATATCTTGTGGTGAATATGAACGGAGATCATTTACAATATATAGCTAAGTATTTTAAAATCGGATATGACTTCACATTTTAAAACGGGATCCTGAATGTAATTTATGCTTTATTATGCTTTGTTATGATCTGTTATGATTAAATAACCTGTATATAAATTTATACTTTTAAAATCATTGCGTAAGCATTTTCAATCAACCGGTTAACCAACCAATCAACTAAATAACTTTCAACTTTTAACTCTTCCAGCTATTTTATTCTAAAATTATTTAGATGAAATCCCTTTTAGCAATATTTATAATATTATTTATATCGTCAAACGTATTTCCACAGTCTGACGGGACTAACAAAAATTCCTCACAGTTTAAGATCGCCCGTTTAAAATATTCAGGCGGCGGTGACTGGTATAATGATCCTTCGGCGGAAATTAACATGATGGAATATCTGAAAAAGAATACGACAATTGATGTCGATGAACCTGTTTTTTATTCGGTAAGTGTTTCTTCTGATGATATTTTTAATTATCCGTTCATTCTCATTACAGGACACGGAAATATAGAATTCTCTTCGGATGAAGTAGCAAGGCTCAGGAAGTACTGTGAATCCGGAGGTTTCTTATATGCTGATGATGATTACGGAATGAATGACTCTTTCAGGCGGGAGATCAGGAAAGTATTTCCGGATGAGGAACTAAAAGAACTCCCGTTCACACACAAAATATATAATTCACAATACAGTTTTCCAAACGGACTTCCGAAAATCCACGAACATGATCAGAAACCCGCGCAGGGGTTTGGTATTTATTCGGGAGGTCGCCTGTGTGTATTCTATACTTACGAAACTAATATTTCCGACGGCTGGGCTGATACAAAAGAGCATCAGGATCCTCCCGGGAAAAGAGAGGAAGCTTTTAAAATGGGGACAAATATAATTGTTTATTCTCTTATGAATTAAATAATTTGTTATGAATAAAGTTAAGATGCTTTCTTTCTTTGTTCTGTTAATGTTTCTTTCTTCATGCGGAAAATCGGAACAGAAACAAATTCGGAATACTTACGATAAGAACTTTTCCAATTCAGGTAAAACAAAAGATACCTGTGACTCGCCTGATGCCAATATAGACTGCAGCTTCCGTGACATGCCTTCGGATCTGACTAACATTATGACCATTTCTGAAGCCGGAGAACCCGGAGAAAAAGTAATTATTTATGGAAATGTATTTCATTCTGATAGTACAACTAAATATAGCGGTGTGATAATTTATGCTTACCATACTGATTCAATGGGCTTTTATTCAAAAAAAGGAGATGAAACAGGTGTACAGAAATGGCAGGGACATCTTTTCGGCTGGTGCATCACAGACAGCAACGGGTATTATGAAATTCATACCGTAAGACCCGGCAGATATCCATCCAATGAATATCCGGCTCATATCCATCCTGTGTTAAAAATACCGGGTGAAGAAAAACCTTTTTATATAAATGATTTTGTTTTTAAAGATGATTCGCTTGTTGATGAAAAATATTTATCCTCACTTCAGTATCCGGGCGGTAAAGGTGTGGTCGAATTAAAAAGATCCGCTGACGGGATATTGACGGGACAAAGAAACATTGTACTTCCCGGTTAATGTACAATAATGTTAAAGTGAAAATAAAAATTGTTAAATATTACAAAACTATTTATTCGGATCCTCTGATTTTAAACCCCGGGGATGAAGTCATACCGGGCGAAGAAGAAAAGGAAGAAAAATGGTCTGGCTGGATCTTATGTGAATTCAATGGAAAAAAAGGCTGGGTCCCGAAACAAATAATTAAATCCAAGGAGGACAATAGCGGAATAATCACTGAGTATTATTCAGCAAAAGAACTTGATGTTTCAGAGGGTGAAATTTTAAATTACATTAATGAATTAAACGGTTGGCTCTTACTTGAAAACAGTAAAGGCGAAACAGGATGGGTGCCGAAGGAAAACACTGAACCGGCATGATCATAATTATCTTTTAAAAATAATTCCGGAACTCTTCAGCGGAATTGTACGGTCAAAAATTCATGCCCGTCATTTCAAAACAATATTTTATCTGAGCTTAAAATCATTTTGAAGTATTTGTTTGTATTTCTCCCTGTCAGGACATTTATATGTTGAATCAACAAGTTCGTATCCCTTCTGTACCTCTCCGAGAGAATAATAATCAGCAACTATAGCAGCAAGTACCGTTTTAACTGATCCAGCTCCCGTATTAAAAGTATCTTCACCGTCCTCTTCACATTTGAATCCCTGATCAGTCATTTCTTTAAGTTCGCTTAAAAATATATCCAGCTCTTTTCTTATCAAACTCTTATAGTCAGATGTTGATTCTATCAGTTTTCCGTTTTCATATTTATATACCATAGTCGGAAATCTTGTTTCCGCATAATTGGTAAATGCATAAGCAAACATATCATTCGAACATTCAAGCTCCAGCTTTCCGTTATTGTCAAGATCCTTTGCTTCATAAAAGCCATTACCAAGAAAAAGCGAATCAGTAAGAATAAATTTTTCTTTTAAAAACTTTCCTGTATATAATGTAAAACAGCAATGGGCGCCGCCGCTGTATGCTTCAATAAAAATTTCTTTCTTACCGTCATTATTGAGGTCGTATTCTTTTACGCCTGTTACATATTGTTCGTAATTTGCTTTGAATATACGGTCTCCATCATAAAAAACTTTTAAATCAGTCGAATAAGTATTTGTATCATATTTAGTTGTGATCCTGTAATCACCAGATCTGAAATCTATATTATCAAACTGAGCTTTTACAGGCATTACCTTAATGCAAAAGAGAATACAAATTATAAAAAACATTTTTCTTTGAAAAATCATATATCTGTTATTAATTTATTGAACATTGAGCAGCGGCGGATTATGCTCTCAAAGATTATTCATCCATTTCCTGTATTGCCTTATAAAGTTCAACTTTCCTCTCATTTCCGTTAGGTGAATAATCATATGTATTTTTCAATTCCAGATAAGCTAATATGGCATTGAATTTTTCTCCTTCTTTTACGGCTATCATTCCCATTAAATAATGAATGTCAGAATTATAAGGAGCATAACCGGTAAGGGCAAGTGAATTTTCATAAGCTGTCTGCAGATATTTTTTTGCAGCAGCCGGCTTATTATATTTCTCAAAATATATTTTACCAAGCTGTATGTATGCATCGGTATAAGCAGAATCTTTTTTTATCAAATATTTATATTCTCTGACAGCTTTTTTGTAATCATTCATTTCAGCATAAATACCGGCAAGCTGATAATAGATAAAATACTGTGTACTGTCTTCGGAAAGCATTTTGTCATAAAATTGTATCGCCTTGCTGTAATCTTTTGAAGTTGAATAGGCAGAAGCGAGATTCGAAGAAAGCAGATTGAGCAGGCTGTCCGAATCAAATCTTATCCGGATGTCTTTATAAAGATCCTCAGCTTTCTGAAAATTATCCGTTATAACATAGAGATCAAGCAATTCCTGATATACAATAAAAGTATCGGGCTTTAGCTCAAGACATTTCTGATAATAATTTTCTGCTTTAGTGAAATTTACCTTATTAAGTGAATCCATTGTAATAGTATAAGCATCAACAATTTTCATGGAATCCTTTTGCTTGGTATAATACCAGTTATACTGAAGTTCCGATTTTATTCCGTATGCAAGATTGTAAGTAGAATTAAAAAGACTTTCTTCTTTTTTCATCTTAAACTCCTGATTGTCCGCAAAATCACTTGATTCTACTATGTCACTCACTTTCTTAAATCCGTTTATTGCTACAGCAAAATTAAGATTGCCGTAACCGATAAAAGTATAAGTAGTTATTCCGATCACTTCCCCCTTCTTGTTGAACAGCGCGCCGCCGCTGTTTCCGGGAGAGATAGCGGCCGTGATCTGAAGAACTTTCTCAAAAGTCTTTTCTTTGGATGAATATGTGAGAGGATCCTGAAGAGTTACTTTTTCATTTTCCCTGACAGCTGCTATTATACCTGATGAAATGGTGTATTCATATCCGAGCGGACTGCCTATTGCATAAACTTCCTGTCCGGCTCTCACTTCATCCGAATTACCAAGGGTTACGACAGGAAATTTTTTTTCTTTTCCATCCAGTATCTTGATCACTGCAAAATCAGACGATTCATCCGCATAGATAAGATCAGCATGATAAAAATTTCCGTCACTGGTTTTTACAAGAAGACTGTCAATATTTTCGACCACATGATAATTGGTGCCGATAAGTCCGTCTTCCTGAAATATAAACCCGCTGCCGTTTAAAACTGTAGTATCAATATATGAATCGGATGCATACGAATAATAATCTTTTTCATTAAGCCAAATTGAAATTAATGCAGGTTTAAACAGATCAATGATCTGCTCGGCATTTAGATCATCAATTCCGATATCAGATTCAAAATCAGATTTAAATGTTCGATTCTGCGCATAAGCACTGACACTGAAAAAAACTGTCAGTATGAAACATAATATGAATTTTTTCAAAGACCAGTTAAATTTATTTAATTATTATATTGTCCCGTTATTCGTAACTTCTGTTTTTCTAATTTCAAACTTCTAACTACATCTACTCACTACTTAATACTTAATACCTAATACTTAATACTTAATACCTAATACTAAATACCTATTTCCCTTTCCACTCCGCTTTCCTCTTCTCCACAAACGCTTTCATACCTTCAAACTTATCTTCGGATGCAAAAAGCAAATAAAAATTCTTTCTCTCAAATTCCAATCCGCTTTCAATTGTTGAATCAAATGATTTCAAAACACATTCTTTTGCCAGCTGAACGGCTATCGTTGGTTTTGATGCAATTTCCCTTGCCAGCTCTAAAGCCTCGTCAAGATAAATATCACTGTCCACAACCTTGGTCACAAGTCCTGCTTCAAACATTTCCTTTGCGCCGAACATTTTCCCGGTAAGTATCATTTCCATTGCTCTTGCTTTGCCAATGGCTTTTGTCAGTCTTTGTGTGCCGCCGGCTCCCGGAATGACGCCGAGATTGATCTCAGGCTGACCGAATTTAGCGCTTTCAGCAGCTATAATAATATCGCAGGTCATAGCAAGTTCGCATCCGCCTCCAAGCGCAAATCCGCTTACAGCAGCTATAATTGGTTTCTTTATCTTTCTTATCCTGTCCCATCGCGCAAACTGATCTCTGACAAGCATCTCAATAGCAGTTGCTTCAGCCATTTCTTTTATGTCAGCCCCTGCCGCAAAAGCCTTTGCACTGCCGGTCAGAACCATACAGCCTATCTCATTATCTTTGTCAAATGACTCAAGTGCTTCGACTACTTCGATCATCAGTTCGATGTTCAATGCATTCAAAACATCAGGTCGGTTAAGCTGAATTAAGCCAACTTTTAATGCGCCGGGATTTTCTGTTTCTGAAATTAAAATATTCTTATAAGTTTTTGAAAGGTGGGTTTTTTCACTCATTTATCTTTGGCGTTATTGAATTTTTATAAATTACAAATTACTCAGACAGGTTTGAAATTACAATGAAGAAGATCTTTGGTTTTGGATCATGGATCAGGCTCTGTCCAAAACAAATAAAAAATTTATAAAAAAACATTGCAGATAAGTATCAATGGAATAGATTTATTATCAAACAAATCCGCATTTGATAAATTACCGAAAGAAATTCAGAGTTTCGGATTTAAACAGGATACTGTTTTTAAAAAAATGTTTTGGATATTATTGTCAAAGATCCCTGATTTCAATGAGAATTCAGTAAAGTGAATAAATCCGGGATCTCAATAGTTCACCATCATCTCATCTGTTATTTCTTTCTCTCTCAGATCAATGCCGTGCTCTATGACAGATTTCAGATTGGTCATAAAAAATACCCAGCAGGTGCAGCAGTTTATGTATGCAAAATCATTCTTGGATGCTGAATCCTGATATTCCTGTTTAAGTGTAAGTCTTGTATAATTGTCATCAGTTCTGCCAAGTTCAATTGAAACAAGAAACAACGGACTGAAAGTAAAAGAGAATATGTTATTTTCAGTTGATTCAGTAACAACTCCCTTCAGCTCCAGATCCTTATTAAGCCAGTTCCATAAAAACGAATCGCCTTTCCGGGCTTTCTCATTTCCCAGTCGGATGTGTGAATCTTTATAATAATATTTTGCCTTTCCGATGAACCATTTTACAATTCCCGAAGAAGATGCTATATATTCATAAACCTCTTCTACCGGGGATTTGAGTATAATTGCATGTGTAAAGCTGTTCATGTCAAATGTTTTCTCAGTCATTATTTTATTTTTGGTATATCTTCAATATTGTAATAAACAGGCAGATCTTTGGATATTATCGGTTCGGTTTCTTTTCTGACTCCGGGATTGTCTCCTGGTATAAGGCACTGCTATTAATAACAGCCTGTGAAATTTCCTTTACAGTTTTATATTTATCAGCAATGTCTGATTTTTCAATGACCGGTAATACCGTATTCATTCCAATTAAAGGAATGTGTCCGATTTCAAGAAGTCTTGCGGCAGCTATGTTCATAGCATCAAGATTCGCTTTTTTCTTTAACACGGTATCTGCTGTATGAGGCCGGGCTAATCCAATTATCATATTAACTTATAATTTAAAATAATAAGATTTAAAAGATTTAACCATTTGAAAGTTTCAAACCTATTATGCCCATAATTATCAGCATTACAGAAATTATCCTGAAAGCAGTTGCCGGATCTTTGAATAAAATAATGCCGACTGTAAAAGCGCCGACTGCACCTATACCCGTCCAGATGGCATATGCAGTGCCCATTGGTATCTCCCGCTGCGCGAGAAAAAGGAAGAATCCGCTTGCGATCATGCAAACGGACGAGAATGTTATCCATGCAACTTTGTTCTCTGTCGTACCGGCAAGCTTCAGACCCAATGGCCAGCCAATCTCAAGAAGTCCCGCAATGAAGAGATAAATCCATGCCATGATTGAAATGGTAAATTTTAACAGTAAATAAAATTGAATCTGTGATATTTACAGCTTTAAATAATTAAGTAAGATATATTCAATTATTTATCAGCTGAACCAGGGTAATAACATTGCCGTAAAGATCCAGAAAATTCAAAAGCATATACTCTTCCGTAATTTCCGGTTCCCTTACTATTTTGACTTCGTTATTTATTAATGTTTCAAGATGGTCATCAAATGAATCAGTATAAAGAACAAATACAGGCTGTCCCGAGGTCTGATTTCCGACTCTTTCCTTTTCTTCATCGGTTATGGCTTTAAGAAACCATATACCGGCGGAACTCTCTGAGTTAAACCCGACATGTAAATATCTTAATCCTCTGTCGTCTGTTAGATCAAAAAATTTTTTGCATCCGAGATTTTTTTCATAAAACTCAAATGCTTCATCATAATCTTTTACTAAAATAACTACTCTGCCGAGTTTTGTATTCATTCTGATTTTAAAATTTAATTATAAGTAAAAGGACTTTGCCCCTTCTTAAATTTACTGTCATTGATTATTAGTTTACGAATTTAATTATAATCGTTTTTTATTGCAATCATTTAAAATTAGTTATCCGGCCAGGTGAAGAGTTAATTTTGTAAATTCGTCAAATGAGTTTATAAGACCTCTAAACCTGTTTACTTCTACGGCTCAGGAATTGGATTTTCGGACAGAGTACCTGATCCGATCATTAGTTTTAAACACATTAAGTTGAAGAATTCAGAAATCAAATTCTCAATTAGCTTATAATTTATTTCGTAAATAATTAATTTATCAGATGGAAAATATCAGAGGTAAAACACAGCTGAATTTTGTTCAGCTTTCAAGAATTGCTTTTATTGACAATGAACTCTCATCCGGCAATTATCCTTCCGCAAAAATGCTGGCTGATCAGTATCAGGTAAGCGCAAAATCAATTCAGCGGACAATTGATTTTATGAAAACCTATTTCAATGCTCCCATAGTTTATGATAAAAAGATCAAGGGATATTATTATTCGGTTAAGAATTTCCGGCTCAATCTTCTAAGCTTAAATGAATCGGATCTTTATGTTCTTGCTTTGATGCAAAAAGCCCTGAAACAATACACCGTTCCTTTTAAAAAAGACATTACAGGACTTTATAACAAACTCTACTATCTTTATAATGACAGGATAAATATTCATCTGAGAGACATAGATGATGTTATCAGCTTTAAGATAGGGAGTTCAAGAAAGATCGATATTGAAATTTTTGAAAACCTGAAAAAAGCTGTTAAGGATTATATCTCTGTGGATGCAGTATATACGGCAGGGCACAGCGGGAAGATATCACACAGACTTTTGGACCCTTATCAGATTATAAATGAAAAAGGAGAATGGTATCTAGTTGCTTACTGCCATTCCGAAAAAGACATTAAGACCTTTTCAATAAGCAGATTCAAAAATGCGGTTCTTTCCCGGGATAAATTTGAAATTAAAAAAGACTTTGATGTTAACATATATTTTGAGAACAGCTTTGGTATTTTTGAATCCGATAAGATTTATAATGTAAAATTATTTTTTGATGAGCAGGCTGCAAGATATATCAGAGAGAAGATCTGGCACAGGTCACAGAAGATAAAGGAGAATCCTGACGGAAGTCTTATGATCAGTCTGAAGGTAAACAGTCTAGAAGAGGTAAAATTCTGGATTTTGACATGGGGTAAAAGCTGCACTGTCATCTCGCCGAAAAAGCTTAAGGATGATCTTAAAAACGAACTTGTTTATGCCCTGAAAAATTATAAATAATTTTTACCGGCAATTATTATCTTTTCACAGCAGGACATTATTTGTCCTCCTGTGATTGTATATTTGTATTAATAAAAGGAAGACAAATATGATCTTAAAAAAAGCAACATAATAAACCCGAAACAAATCTTACTGATTTACAAAAGCCGGTCAAATAAATTGCCCGGCTTTTGTTTATTGTCACAGAGAAACACATGCTGCACAGAAGTGATATTTTAAATTATCAAAAAAAACAGCCAACCCGAATAAATGGATTGGCTGTTTTAAAAAAAACTGAACTTAATTTTAATTTCTTGTTAACTTATAACCTTTATCTGCTCTCAGGAGCAACCGCTGGTCTCGCCGCAGGTTATACACTTTAGACATGTACCGTTTCTTACCATTGTCGGACTGCCGCAGTTAGTGCAAATATCACCTGTGTAACCTTTCAGCTTGGCTTCCTTTATTTTTTCCATAGTAAAAGTTGTCGTCTCGGTGGTTTTTATATTTGACAATTTTATTCTTGATTCACCTTCGGTAACAGATGATTTTCCTGTACCCGGTTTTTTAACCGGCGTTTCTTCAATTATCCTTTCACTGAAAATTTCCTCTTCATCAAAGTCAGTATCGTTATCAAGTTTGGAAAGTGCATCTATCGGAGAGCGCTGTATCTCTTCATTGTTCTCAATATGAGACAGATCGTTTCTTCCAAGATATGTTACTGCAAGTTCCCTGAAAATATAATCAATTATGGAAGTGCTCATTTTAATATTCGGATTACCAATCACTATACCGTTTGGTTCAAATCGTGTATAAACAAACGCATCGACGAATTCTTCAAGCGGAACTCCGTGCTGTAAACCAAGAGATATAGCTATCGCAAAACAGTTCATCAGACTTCTGAATGCTGCTCCTTCTCTGTGCATGTCAATAAAGATCTCACCAAGCTGACCGTTCTCGTATTCGCCTGTTCTGAGATAAACCGAGTGTGTTCCGATCTTGGCTTTCTGTGTATATCCTTTTCTTCTGAAAGGAAGTTTTCTTCTCTTTGCAATGTATCTGTGAATGATCCTTTCAGCTACTTTTACAATGTCGTTGGTTCTTGCCGTCGCCGCAGTGATGTCATCGTTTGCATTGTAATCTATGTCTTCATCATCGGTAACACTGTTGAGAGGCTGCGATAATTTCGATCCGTCTCTGTAAAGAGCATTGGCTTTTACGCCGAGACGCCATGAGGTCATGTAAGCGCTTTTCATATCTTCAATGGTGGCGTGATTCGGTAGATTTATCGTTTTGGAGATAGCGCCGGATATGAAAGGCTGAGCAGCCGCCATTATATTTATATGGGCATCAGCATGAATGTAACGTGTTCCTTTTTTACCGCATTTGTTAGCGCAGTCAAAAATGGCATAATGTTCTTTCTTAAGATAAGGAGCTCCTTCAATTGTCATTGTACCGCAGACATAGTCATTGGCTTCTTCGATCTGTTCTTTTGTAAATCCGAGTTCTTTGAGTACATTGAAATTCGGATCGTCGAGCTGCTCTTCGGAAAAGCCCAGGGCATTCTTGCAAAAAGCTGAACCGAGGGTCCATTTGTTAAATGCAAAATTTATGTCAAATACAGATGGGAGGGATTTTTCAATTTTTGAAAGAACATCTTTTGTAAATTCCTTTTCTGAAAGTGTATTTGCATTTATGTGCGGACAGCCGATCAGCGATCCATGCCCAACTGTGTATTTAATTATTTCATCAATTTCCTTTTTTGAATGACCGAGGTTTTTTAAAGCAGGTGGTACGGAAGCATTTATAATTTTAAAGTATCCGCCGCCGGCAAGTTTCTTAAATTTCACCAGCGCAAAATCAGGCTCGACACCGGTAGTATCACAATCCATAAGCAGTCCGATTGTACCCGTAGGGGCAATTACGGTCACCTGTGCATTTCTGAATCCGTACTTTTCTCCCATTTCAAGAGCAGTGTCAGAATCTTTTTTAGCAGCTTCAAGAAGATCATCCTTACAGTATTTACCGTTGATTCCCATCGGAGTAATTCTAAGTCCTTCATATTCATTTGCTGTTGCATTATAGGCAGCGCGTTTGTGATTTCTTATTACACGGAGCATATTATCTCTGTTCTCTTTGAATCTCTGGAATGGTCCGAGTTCCTTCGACATCTCCGCAGAAGCGGAATAAGAAGTCATGTGAAGTATAGAAGTAAGAGCTCCTGTAATAGAAAGCGCTTCGGGAGAATCATAAGGAATTCCCTGCACCATCAGAAGAGCTCCGAGATTTGCATAACCAAGTCCGAGAGTTCTGTATTCATAAGAGAGCTTTGCAATGTTCCTGCTCGGAAACTGCGCCATCAGCACGCTGATCTCCAGCACCATTGTCCACAGACGTGATGCATGTCTGTATTTTGCTATCTCAAATTTATTTTTTTCAAAATTAAAAAACTTTATAAGATTTAGTGAAGCGAGGTTACATGCAGTATCATCGAGGAACATATATTCCGAACACGGATTTGAAGCTTTGATCTCGCCTCCCTGCGGACAGGTGTGCCAGTCATTTATCGTATCATGAAACTGTATTCCCGGATCAGCCGAAGACCATGCCGAATAAGCAATCTGCTCCCAGAGATCACGGGCTTTTAATGTTTTACATGGCTTTGGAGATCTCTTTTCCGCGGCAGATCTTTTTAATTCAGTTCTCCAGTAGAGATTCCAGTCACCGTCATCCAAAACGGATTCCATAAATTCATTTGTTGCGCGGACACTGTTGTTTGAATTCTGCCCGGATACAGTAACATATGCTTCCGAATTCCAGTCAGTATTGTATTCCGGAAATTCAATTTCCTTGAATCCGAGTTTGGCAAGCTGAATTACTCTTTCAATATAATTTTCGGGTGTGTTAACCTTTCTTGCTTCGTGAATTGCCTGTGCAAGCTGTTTATTGGTCTTTCTGTCAAAACCGTCATTCTCCGGATGAGAATTGTAACAGGCTTTGATAATTTTATTGAGATGGTAATTCAATATTTTTGAACCCGCAACCAGTGCTGCTACTTTCTGCTCTTCGACCACTTTCCAGTTTACATATTCTTCAATATCAGGATGATCAAGATCAAGTGTAACCATCTTTGCAGCGCGTCTTGTAGTACCGCCTGATTTAATGGCTCCTGCACTTCTGTCACCTATCTTAAGGAATGACATCAGACCTGACGATCTTCCGCCGCCGCTTAAGGATTCATTAGCTCCGCGGACGTTTGAAAAATTTGATCCTGTACCGGAACCGTATTTGAACAGTCTCGCCTCACGAACCCATAGGTCCATTATTCCGCCTTCATTTACAAGATCATCGGAAAGTGACTGGATGAAACACGCATGTGGCTGCGGATGTGTGTATGCATCTTTTGAAGTTGAAAGTTTTTCTGTATCAGGATCAATATAATAGTGCCCCTGCGACGGACCTGTAATGCCGTAAGCCCAGTTGAGTCCGGTATTGAACCATTGCGGAGAATTAGGAGCGGCAAACTGCATTGCCAGCATGTAACAAAGCTCTTCGTAAAAGTTTTTTGCATCTTCCTCTTTTTCAAAATAGTTATGTTTCCAGCCCCAGTATGTCCAGCATCCTGCAAGGCGCGTAAATACCTGAGTGGAATCTTTCTCTGAAGTATATCTTTCTTCCTCTACTAATTTGGAAAGTCGTTCTTCATCTGGTTCGTTTCGCTGCAGCCAGTCCGGTACACCTTCTTCCTGTGCTTTCTTTAGATAAACCGGAATACCCGCTTTTCGAAAATACTTCTGCGCCAGAATGTCGGTCGCTACCTGCGACCAGTGACCCGGAACCTTTATGTCATTCATCTCAAATACTATGGAACCATCAGGGTTTCTAATTACAGATGACCGTGTATCAAACTCGATCTGTTCAAAGGCTGTCCTGCCTTTACTTACAAAGACTCTGTTAATTTTCATTTACATAAAATGTTTTTTCTTTTAATGAAATATAATTTAGAATAAAATTTTGAAACTAATTCCGATAAAATAATACGGAATTAATATATAATTAATAAAGAGTTAATATAGATTTAATTTTTAATTTTTTTTTATTTGTTCTGAAAGTAAGGTATATCAATTTTGCTTATTATTTTTAATAAAAAATAATTTTTATCAGTGGGTGGAAGTAAAAATTTTTATGTGTAAAATTATGAGAAATGATTTTTAAATGCAAACGTTTTTAAAAAATTTCACTATTGACTATAAAGTATTTTTAGCAGTAAAAATGTAAAAATTTTTTTTACTCAAATTTTCAAAGAAATTTTTTTTACTCAAATTTTTGATGCGGATTTCCGCAGGATCTTTTAACTGAATGGACCGAAAATAATTTACTTTTGCTGTTTCAGATTTTCGAGCATCTGAATTGCTCTCGGATCTCCGGGGTTTATTTTCAAGACTCTTTCAAGCATTTTCTTTGCCTTTTCCTTATCATTCCTTCCTTCATATATGACCGCCAGATTGCCCATTGCAAGCAGGTTTGCGGGGTCTTTACGGAGAATAACATTAAAGATATCTTCAGCTTTTTCCGGGTCGTTTGTGATGAAATAATAGTTGCCGAGATTGTTAAGCGCGGGTAAAAATTCAGGATCAAGCCCGACTGCTTTCACAAGCAGGTCTCTTGCCGCATTCGTGTTTTTAAGCTTGTATAAATTGATGTCACCGAGGTTGTTGAGTACATTTACATTACCGGAATTCAGGTTAAGTGCAAGCGTATAAGCAGCAAGAGCATCGCCGATCTTTCCGTTATTATAGAACAGATTTCCAAGGCTGTTTAGAACTTTTATATTGTCCGGAAAAATGGTCAGTGATGCCTGGTATGATTCCATTGCCTTCGGAAAAATTTTTGCTTTTTCGTATGTCGTGCCGAGCATATAATATGCCTGAGCATTTCCCGGATCGATTGCGACAAGTTTCTGAAAAATACTCAATGCTTCGTCCGTCCTGCCTGTCCTGAAATAAGCAAGTCCGAGATTATATAACCCGTTTTTGTGATCCGGAAATTTTTTCAGATCTTCTTCCAGCAGAGGTATAGCATTTCTGAGATATTCAGGATCCTGATCCTTGGTCTCAAAATAAGTCACATAAGCAATGCCGAGATTCATCTTTGCAAATTCATCGCTTTCATTTACTAAGTCTTTAAGTTTTATCCTCTTGTTCTCAGACTTATTGTCCGCAGATTCATTCATTCCGGATTCAATCCTGATCCAGTGGTCGGTAAAGTTAACATGCATGACATCTTTTGTGCCGCCCTGCTTCATGTGACAGCTGACACAATTTCCGGTTTTGGAATGTTCTTCTTTAAGTCTGCTTAATTTTAGATTTTCGGTTTCGTGACAACTCATGCATTTTCCGTTAAAGTATTCCTTTGAAACACTTTCGACAGGTACATGCGGATCGTGACAGGTTATGCATGTCATCCCGCCGTCGCTTTTTATAAAACAGTCGCTGAGTATCATTCTTGCCGCGTGACTTGCTACTTTGAAATCGCCTTTTTTAATCTCATCCTGTACGAATACAGTCTTCACGTCTTCAAGCTTCATTCCCGGTCTGAAATCAGACTGCTTTCTGCCGTCGGTAAAAACTCTGACATCACCCTGAAGATGACACTGAAAGCATACTGATAAATTTTCTTCCAAAGGAAGATTTACCTGATTTACAATCGTTCTGTCGATCGTGTCCTGATCTATGCTTTGAAACATATCAGATTCATCGGTCTGCCTCAGAACGTGAAGTTCGCCCGGTCCGTGACATCTCTCGCAACCTATCCCTTCCTGAAGATGCGGATCATACCTGTTCTCGGAAAATTCCTGAAAGCCGGTATAGCTGTTGTGACAGTTCATGCACTCCTCAATGATCGGTCTGGAAAACCGCAGATTAAAATTCTCATATCCCGGACTCATATCCCACTTTGCCTTTTCGGAATACCATGAAACCGGCATTTCATAGAAGAATCCGTTTTCATTGTAAAGATAACTTCTTGTTTTGTTTCCGGAACCTATCACATATTCTATCTTTTTTTCGAGTTCGTGAGTGATGTTTCCGTCTTTGTCTTTTCTGAATTCTACCTGATAATAATCTCCGCCTTTTTTAATGACCTTGTAATAATAATCTGACTTTTTGTCATAAACCACATTATCTTTCTCAAAATCCTCAATCTCATTGGAAGCGGATGGTTTGTATAAAGATCTTCCCATGCCCGTAGTATGAAATTTTTCATGTATCTCCGAATGGCAGGATTTGCAGTTATCATCTCCGACATATTTTACATCTTTGTCTAAATTAAGATAATAGTATTTTTCCTGAAGCTTGCTGATGTCACGGGCAGGAGCAGTTTCGGTATAAAATTTTTTGTAAACTATAACACCAATCAGCGTCAGAACTATCAGAGAAAAAAATATTGCGTATGTTGTCTTAACTTTTTTTGACATATAAAGCCCTTACTATATAAAAATAAAAACGCATATCAACTCTGATATGCGCATTTAACTAATTTCATATAAAACATTAATACTATTCCGGAGAGTTGATAGCATCAAGATCAAGAAATTTCTTCTCTTCGGGACTTATTGAACCGTAACCGAAAACTCCGCCGGAAGCCTGTGCTACCTGAGTCGAAAGACTTAGCAAGCTTTTGTAAAATTCAACCGCAAATTTTTTATCCAGTTTTGGAAGAATGTCGTTCAGCTTGCTTAATTCTGAATTGATCTTTTCGGCTCTCTCGTCAGTATTTTCAGGCATTGCTATTATAAGTTCATTAAGAATGTCGGTAAAATTCTGATCCACTTCCTGAAAATAATCCTGCAGTATAGTATGATTACCTGCGCGCATGTGAGTGATCTTTGTAGCCCAGTCTGTTTCTTTCTGATCAACTTTTCCTTCGGCTCCCGCAATTAGCAGTGTTACAAGCGCCGGAGCCATCAGCATCTGGCTTGATTCTTCTTCGGTTAAATTTTTGAATTCGGATATCATTATAATGTGTTTTTTTAATTTGATTTTTGATTACTGCAAAAAACAAAAAATACAGATAAGTATAAAGGAAGAATTTTACGCAAATGAAATTTTTTTATATAGTGAATATTCGATTCTCTGTAATTTATTTTGATTTGAATTGATGCGGTAAACAACGGAAGCATTGTTGCTATAGCCGGACATGAAAAAAAATCTTATTATCATATTCAGATCCCTCTCCATGATCAGTAAGAATATGATGGAATTTTCTTTCATCAGAGGCGCCGGAATTAATCCGGGAGTATATTACATCCTGTCGGCGCAAATGCTTTTTCAAATATCATTTTACATTCAGAGTTTGTCAAAGAGTTTATTCCATGGAAAATAAAGTACAGGATCCCTTATCAAAAATTTCCTTCAATTCTGTATTTAAATATAAAATCATAATAACAATATTACCTGAAAATTTTATAATTGAAAAATAAAGAAAGTAATAATAAAAAAGATACAGCCGGCAGAACCAATTACGGAAAATATCTTTTCTTCGGAGTTCTTCTGGCTATAGTGGTTTTGTTTGTGACTAATTATTATAAAGAAGACGTACCGGTCAAAACCGAAAAGGAAAAACCATACTTATGGTCAGCAGAGACAGATTCGCAATTCGTAAAAAACTGTTACGAAAAATACAAACCGCAGGTGAAAGATGATCTTGACAAGCAGGTGGCATCGAAAGCATTCTGTCATTGTATGCTTGATAAGATCAAATCAAAATACAGTGAATATGAAATGCATCTAGTAAAGGATGCCGAGATCAGGAAATGGGATGAAGAATGCAGGGAAGCAAATTTGTGGAAAAATTAATTTTCACATCTAAACCTCTATACCGGTTACTTCAAAGTCTCAAGGTCTGCAAGTCTCAAAGAGCAACTGCTTGATTTACAGAAAAATATTTATTCATACTGTTTTTTTCATCTCCCGCTTTTCTGAAAAGACCCGGCAGGAAAATGATGAGTGTTGCATTTCAGACAGTTTTTAAAGATCAATAAAAAAATATTTGAGTTTAAAAGTAATTCAGGTAAAGAATCTAAAAAATTTTTAAGCATGTTTTTAATAGACAACAAAAATATAACCGATCCGGCCATCAATCTCGCCCTTGAGGAATACTGCGTGAGAAATCTTGATATGAAAAATGACTATCTTCTGTTTTATATAAATGCACCTTCTATAATAATCGGTAAACATCAGAATACCATTGAAGAGATAAATCAGGAGTATATTAAAGAAAAAGGAATTCATGTGGTCAGAAGGATCTCAGGCGGCGGCGCGGTTTATCATGATGAAGGTAATCTGAATTTCAGCTTCATGACAAAGCATTCTCACGAGAGTATTCATAATTTCAGATTGTTCACTGAGCCGGTGATAAAGGTACTTGCAGAACTCGGAATAAACGCCGAACTAAACGGAAGAAATGATATCACGGTCAGCGGCAGAAAGATCTCAGGGAATGCGCAGTTCACGGATACAAAATCAATGTTCAGTCACGGTACGCTTCTCTTCGACACAAAGCTTGAAGATGTGGTAAATGCCCTTAACGTCAGACAGGAAAAGATAGAAAGCAAAGGGATAAAGTCTGTAAGAAGCCGCGTTGCAAACATCTCAGAATTCTTAAGCCGGAAAATCACAATAGATGAATTTAAAAAAAACATTATAGAATCAGTTTTTACAGACAAAAAGGATGATTTTGTATATCAGCTTTCTGATTCACAATGGGACGATGTAATGAAATTATCCGAATCGAAATACAGATCATGGGACTGGAATTACGGCAGGTCACCGGAGTTTGATTTAAGAAAAACAAAGAGATTCAGTTTCGGTCAGATCGATTTCAGAATTAATGTTAAAGACGGGATCATCACGGGTGTCAGGATCTTTGGAGACTTTCTCGGTCACGGTGAACTCTCTGACATTGAAGATATTCTTACCGGTCTTAAATTTCAGGAGGATGAGATAAGAAAGGTATTGTCAGAATCCGATCTTAAGAATTATTTTGGTGATATCACGGCTGAAGAAATGGCGGAGTTCGTTGTAAGTTAGTAAAGCGTCTGGCTTCACCGAAG